>JAZNFU010000208.1:0-1983 GCA_045576135.1 Eubacteriales bacterium | reverse complement strand
CCGATGCTTTGCCAAGAGCGAATATCTTATCAAGATAATTTTCGAACCTTATCAAACAGCTTCTGTGCCGCGGCTATTTCTTCTGGCGTAGGGAGCGTTTTAGGCAGATTGTTGGGGATTCCGAGAGCCTCGTATTTCGTGCCCGCGAAATTATGATAAGGAAGAACTTTTATTTTCGTAACGTTTTTAAGCCTTTTTATGAAATCTGCGATTTTCGGGATTTCTCCGGCGTTGTAGCCCGGAACGTAGGGAATTCGTATTTCAATTTTACTCCCCACAGCGTCGAGCGCCAAAAGATTTTCAAGTATCAGCTTGTTCGTAACTCCGGTACAGCGCTTGTGTACCTGCTCGTCGATTGCTTTTATATCGTAAAGTAAGACGTCGGTGAAGGGAATTACTGACTCGAAAGCGCTCCAAGCCACAGCTCCGCAGGTGTCTATTGCCGTGTTAATACCCGATTGCTTCAGTTTTGACAACAATTCCTTACAAAAATCGGCTTGCATAAGGCATTCACCGCCCGAAAGCGTGACACCGCCGCCCGAACTCTCGTAGAAGCATTTGTCCTCTGTAAGCAGCGGAATAAGCTCGTCGGCTTCGACGTAGCGTCCGAGAATCGATATAGCTTCGCCGCGGCAGACCGACGCGCAATCGCCGCAAAGCGCGCAGGCGTCTCTGTTGAACGAGTGCCCGTCACCCTCTTGTAAATGTGCGCTACTTTTGCATACCGAGATACAGCGAGTACAGCCGACACACTTGTGCTGATAAAATGCAATTTCGGTTTTCGCGCGTATTCCTTCGGGGTTGTGGCACCAAACGCAAGAGAGAGGACAGCCCTTGAAAAATACCGTAGTGCGTATTCCGTCACCGTCGTGGACGGCAAATCTTTTAACGTCGGTTATAAATCCGCCCATCACAGACCTCTTTTCGCCTTGAGAATAAATTCGTCCTGCTCGTATTTATTGAGATTTACGAAATGGACGTTCCAACCGCACAGTCTTATTTGTAGATTTTTATACTTGTCAGGCTCCTTTTGCGCGGCAATTAAAACGTCGGGGTTGAGTACGTTGAAATGCACCGCAAAACCGCCGAGGGCCATATAGGTTCTCAAAAGAGCTTGAAGCGCCGTGAAGCCGTCCTCGCCCTCAACCGCAGAGCTGTGCAGGGTAACGTCGGCAACCGAGCCGTCGGGAATCAGCGTTGCATCGAGCTTCAAAACGGAGCCAAGGTAAGCGGTAACGCCCTCTTTGTCTTCACCTATGGATGCGGCGGTGTTTTTCGACAGAGGCTCGCCGCAAAGTCTTCCATCTGCGGTTGCCAAAGTGTGACGTCCCATTTCAAAGCGCCAGTCTATCGAGAACATTCCAAGGCGGAAAACGCCGCCTCTGCCGTTAGGCTTGCCGTTAATGGCGCTCGAAAAGCTTTCCGTGATTTTTGCGGCAAGATTATCTATATCCGACTTGTTATTGCCGAATTTTGCAACCTTAGCTTTACAAAAGAAGCGCAAATCCTCGCATCCTGCAAAGTTTCGGTCGAGGCGTTTTCTCATTTCGGAATAGCTGATAAGCTTTTCGTCGTACACCGCGCGCTTTATCGCAAGCATACTGTCCGCAAGCGTAGCAATTCCCGCGCATACGATGGACGTGTTGCCGTATTTTGCGCCGCCGGTGTAAAGGTCGCGCCCGGATTCTCTGCAGCTTTTGAAGGTAGGCGAGATAATCGGCGACGGACAAACACGCTCGTAGTGACGCTCGTATCCGGATATAATATCCATACAGGTGTCGGCAAGATACTTGAACTCAAGCATAACCGCATCGAAAAATGCCTCGAACGTAGGAAAATCGTCGCCTGCGTCAATTCCAAAGCTCGTATTCGTGGTTGGGTCTATACCTCGGTGCATCGCAAGCTCCATTGCCTTTACGACGTTTATGCGTCCTGCACAGGTTGCGGGAACCTCGGTGCCCTCTGCGGCAGGCTCGTAGCAGC
>JAZNFU010000207.1:0-3851 GCA_045576135.1 Eubacteriales bacterium | reverse complement strand
ATAAGCTTGCTTCTTTCTTTTACGCCGGCAAGCGTTTTTTCGTCAAGTCGCTCCAAAATGCTTACCGCACCTGCCGCAGATATCGGATTTCCTCCGAAGGTCGAGCCGTGCGAGCCGGGGGTGAGCGTATTTTCAACCTTATCGAACAGCATCGTAGCGCCTATCGGAAGTCCGCCGCCGAGTCCCTTGGCGGTAGTCACTATATCCGGCTGTATTCCGTACTGCATATAGGCGTAAAGCGTACCCGTTCTTCCGTTACCCGTCTGAACCTCGTCGACGATAAGAAGCACGCCGTATTTCTCGGCAAGCGCCGCAAGTCCCGAAACGAAGCTCTTATCAAGCGGCAAAACACCGCCCTCTCCCTGCACTACCTCAAACATCACTGCGCAGCATTCGTTATTGATAAGAAGCTGCTCGACGGATGCAAGATCGTTTGGCTCTGCGTAAAGGAATCCGTCGGGGAACGGTCCAAAATCCTTATGGAAAACGTCCTGACCCGTGGCTTTAAGCGTCGTTATCGTTCTACCGTGAAAGCTGTTTTTAAGAGTTATGATATTGTAGTCGCCGACACCCTTCGTATCCTGCGCCCACTTTCTCGCGATCTTTATGGCACACTCGTTTGCCTCTGCACCCGAATTTCCAAAGAACACCTTTTTAGCACCCGTTTTTTTACAGAGAAGCTCAGCAAGGCGCGCCATAGGAGCCGAATAATATAGATTCGAGGTATGCTGGAAAAGTCCGAGCTGAGCTATAACCGCCTCGCGCCATTTTTCATCGCACACTCCAAAGGTGTTAACCGCAATACCGGTAGAGAGGTCTATATACCTCCTACCCGCATCGTCGTAAACGTAAGAGCCCTCGCCCGAAACTATCTCTACGTCAAATCTGCCGTAGGTATTCGCTATAAATTCCTTATCTTTTCTTTTCGTATCAGAAATCGGTATCATCGTTCTTGTCCTTTATAACCATCGTTCCCGCGCCCTCGTCGGTGCAGGTTTCTATAAGAAGTGCGTGCGGCACTCTGCCGTCAAGTATAGTAACCTTTTTAACTCCAAGACGGATAGCGTCTATACAACACTCGACCTTGGGTATCATTCCACCCGAAATTATGCCGCTTTCAAAGAGCTGCTCGGTTTCCTTTATATCTATACAAGGAATGAGCGATGCGGGGTCGTCCTTGTCACGCAAAATTCCCTCGATATCGGTCATAGTTATAAGCCTCGACGCCTTCATAGCCCCGGCTATGTAGGCTGCGGCGGTATCCGCGTTTATGTTATATACGTTCCCCTCTTTGTCACAGCCGACCGTCGAAATTACGGGAATATATCCACGCTCAAGCAGGTCGTTGATGGGGGTTATATCGACATTGGTTATCTTTCCGACGTAGCCGAGATTCTTATCCTTCATCTCCGCTTCTATCATATGACCGTCCATACCCGAAAGACCGATAGCGCGTCCGCCGTTAAGCTGAAGCATATTAACGAGAGTTTTATTTATCTTGCCCGCAAGCACCATTTGCACGACGTCAGCGGTTTCCTTGTCGGTCACGCGAAGACCGTTGTAGAACTCGCTCTGCTTACCGAGCTTCTTAAGAGTTTCGGTAATTTCCGGTCCGCCGCCGTGAACGAGAACGACCTTTACACCTACGAGGTGCAAAAGAACTATGTCCTCCATCACCTGCTCCTTGAGCTGCTCGTTTATCATAGCGTTTCCGCCGTATTTTATTACGACTATACGTCCGTAATATCTCTGTATGTAAGGAAGCGCCTGAGTAAGCACCTCCGCGCGCTGTGCATTAGTTATTTCAAGTGCCATCGTTACACCTCAAGTTCTGTAATCGCCGTTTATTTTTACGTAGTCGTACGTCAGGTCGCATCCCCAGGCACGACTCGCGCCATCACCGTCCGAAAGAGTAACGGCTATGGTGATTTCATCCTCGGTAAGTATCTTCTTTGCAAGCTCCTCGGAAAACTCAATACCGGCGCCGTTTTTACAAACCGCTATTTCTCCCGCGCGCGATTTAAACGACACGCCAACGCCCGAAATATCGACCTCAGCGCCGCTGTATCCGATGGCGCAGAGCACTCGTCCCCAGTTAGCGTCAGCGCCGAACATCGCCGCCTTCAACAAAGAGGAGCATATAACGCTCTTTGCGATAATTTTCGCATTTTTGATATCCTTCGCGCCCGAAACCTCACATTCAAGAAGCTTCGTAGCACCCTCACCGTCTGCCGCTATCTTACGGCACAAATACACGGTCACGCTGTTGAGAGCACGCATAAATTCGGAACACGCCTCGCCCTCCTCGGCAATCTCACGGTTGCCCGCAAGGCCGTTAGCCATAACGCTCACCATATCGTTAGTAGAGGTATCACCGTCCACGCTCACCATATTAAAGGTGTCGGCAATATCCGTGCTGAGCGCCTTTCTGAGCATCTCGGCACTGATTTTACAGTCGGTCGTGATGAACACAAGCATCGTTGCCATATTGGGATGTATCATTCCCGAACCCTTTGCAATACCGCCGATTTTACACTCAACGCCGTCGATATTGAAGCTTACGGCAATCTCCTTGAGCTTCGTATCGGTAGTCATTATACCCTCTGCGGCAGCCTCGCTACCATCGGTTGAAAGAAGCGAAACGAGCGCGGGCATAGCCTCCATGACCGGAGTAATATCAAGCGGCTGACCGATAACACCGGTGGACGCAACTATAACGTCGCTCGGAGAAATTCCAAGCGCCTTTGCGGTGATATCACACATTCCCTCGGCGATTTCAATACCGTTAGCGTTGCAGGTATTCGCATTTCCGCTGTTACACACGACAGCCTGCGCGACGCCGTTGGAAATATTATTTTTCGTAACCGTAAGCGGCGCGCCCTTTACCTTGTTGGTCGTGTACACGGCAGCTGCCGCCGCGGGTGCTTCGGAGTATATGAGCGCCAAATCCTTTTTTATTTTGTTCTTTCTTATGCCGCAGTGTATACCTGCTGCAGTAAATCCTTTCGCGGCGCAAACGCCACCTTCTACAATTTTCATTTTATCTCCATCCCAACGCAAAAAAATGACGTTGTTTGACAATACTTATTTACAAAAATCAGATTTCAAGCCCTTCTGAAAGCTCGCAGCCGAGCTTCATATTCAAGCATTCCACCGCCGCACCGGAAGCACCTTTTCCAAGATTGTCGTATCTTGCAACGAGCAGTATACGCTCATCCGAGCCGTAAAGCTCAACCGACATTGAGTCAAGTCCGGTGTATCTTACAGAGCTTAAGAAGCCGCCCTCGTCGTTCGCGCCGTTGTATTTCACTATATCGGTATTATAGGTAGACTCGTAAATTTTCGCGATATCCTCACGAGTACCGTATTTGAGATTTTCCAAGAACAGCGGCACGGTGACCTCCATACCCGAATAGAAATTCGATACTATAGGACAGAATATCGGTGCTCGCTCGATTCCCGAGATTTTAACCATTTCGGGAATGTGCTTGTGCGCCTGCGTAATTCCGTACTGACGCGGGGCTGTGAGAAGTGTCGGCATCGACTCGTCCTCGTATTCGGCAATCATTTTCTTTCCACCGCCGCTGTAACCGGTAATCGAATGTACCGTAAGCGGAGTATCGGGAGCAAGTATTCCCACCTTTACCAAAGGATGCACGAGCGCTATAAATCCGCAGGCGTGACAGCCCGGAACGGCAATACGGGTGCTGTTTTTTATTTTTTCGGCAAACTCCGCGCCAAGCTCGGGGAAGCCGTATGCGAATTCGGGGTTGGTTCTATGCGCCGTCGACGTATCAATAACCGTAGTAGTGTTATTTTCTATCATCGACACCGCTTCTCTTGCGGCATCG
>JAZNFU010000206.1:0-3342 GCA_045576135.1 Eubacteriales bacterium | reverse complement strand
TCGGTGCCCTCAGTACAACGCCAATCTCGGTAGCTACTACTTCTACGCGCTCTCCCAATGCGTAACGCTCTCTGAGTTCCTTAGGTATAACAATTCTGCCAAGCTTATCGACTTCTTTTATTATTCCTACACTATCTTTCATTTTTGCCTCATATTCAACATTTTGTCTTTCGTGACATTCACTGAATGTCATATTGTACATTCTATCACAATATAATAGATTTGTCAATCACCGAATGTCAAAAGAGGTATAAAATGTTCAAAAACAAGCACGACGGAAGAAATAATCTTTGCGGAGCTAATATCAGAAAGCTAAGGCTCGACTATCCTACCAAGCTTTCGCAAAGAGCGTTAGCTGATAAGATGCAGCTTATAGGTATAGACGTGGATAAGAATGCTATACAACGAATAGAATGCGGAAAACGATTCGTTACGGATATAGAGCTTCGGGCTTTCGCCGAAATATTCGACGTCAGCCTTGACGAGCTTATTTGAATATTGACCTAAATATATCGGGGAAATCCTGCTTAATTGCGGATTTCCCCGATACTTTTTATGAATTGAGGTGATACCGGTCTTATCCGCCAAAAAGTTTTCTTACTTACACCTTTATTCTTCCCTATTTCAGCTTTATAAAAATTCGCCTTATAACGTCAAAAAGAACCGTCGTCGAGGCAAGACCTATCGCAAGCATAAGCTCACCCGGTGTCAGCGGCACAGTGCGGAAAAGCGTGCCCCCAAAATATATCATCACTATCTGAATTACGGATATCATAAGCATTATGATTATAAACGGCTTATTCTTCCCTATATTTGACAGTATATTAAGCCTCTCACACCTCGCGAGGAAGCAATTGAATATTCCCGCAAAGATAAACAAGACGTAAAACGCCGAGAGGAATTTCGCGCTGTTATAATCGGCATAATAAAATTCACGAAATACGTCGAGCCGCAAAAAGAGTATACAGAGGGTCAGAGTGTAAAGCCCGAGTGCACTTATATGCTTTATTATATCAAAGGAAAGTATAGGCTCGCCGCGGCGCTTGGGCTTTTCCTTCATATAATATTTAAGCGGTGCCTCACCCGCAAATGCCAAGCCGCCGAGGGTGTCCATTATAATATTCACCCAAAGCATCTGTATTATGGTTATCGGGGTTTCTATTCCGATAAACTGTCCGAGAAGCGAAACGCCGCAGGCGGCTAAATTCATAACCAGCTGAAAGGTTATGAATTTCCGTATGGATTTGAATATAGTTCTTCCGTAAAGGACGGTTTTTGATATAGCGTCAAGGCTGTCGTCGAGTATTACGACGTCGCCCGCGCCCTTTGCGATATCCGTGCCCGACCCCATTGCAAATCCGACGTCGGCAAGCTTCAAGGATGGGGCGTCGTTTATTCCGTCGCCCGTCATTCCTACCACCAAATCAAGCTCCTGTGAAAGTCGCACGAGCCGTGTTTTATCACTTGGAAGCGCTCTTGCCACTACTCGCAGATTAGGCAAGACAGCCTTTAGCTCCTCGTCGCCGAGCCGCGAAAGCTCATCCGAGCTTAACACCATATGACCCCTTGACGCCTTATATATTCCGCATTCCTCGGCGATTGCCCTTGCGGTTTCCGCACCGTCACCCGTCAGCATCACCACCTGTATACCCGCGCCGACGATTTCCGAAATAGCCTCCCTGACGCCGCGGCGCAGCTTATCCTTTAATATAACGAGTCCTACGAAGGTAAGCTCGGATAGCTTACCCCCCTCGGAAACCGCAACCGCTATTGCGCGCTCACCGTTTGCCGTAGCATTAAGATATTCACGCTCTATCATAGAAAAATCGTAGGCTACACGCTCGCCGCTATCCGAAAACACGTATTTTGACGAGCGCAATATCAGCTCTGCCGCACCCTTTATATAGGTAAGTCCGTCGTCGCAAGAAACCGCTGAATATTTATCGTGGCTGTTAAAGCTTTTCTTTTTCAGAACGCGGATTTTCGGAAGCTCGCACCTTTTGAAAAATTCCGCAACCGCTCTGTCGGTAGCGTTTCCACCGCAAACCCGACCGTCATTTATATAAGTATCCGTATTGAGATTTGCCGAAACGGAAAGGCAGTTATAAACGATTCGGTTACCCCGTATCGCCTCTGCCGTACGGAAAACACCGTGTGGGGTGATTACTCTGTCACACTCGATATTACCCTTTGTGAGCGTGCCCGTCTTGTCTGTAAAGAGTATATTCAGAGAGCCTGCCGTTTCTATACCGACGAGCTTCTTTATCAGAATATTGTCCGAAAGCATTTTTTTCATATTTGCAGACAAAACCACGGTTATCATCATAGGCAGCCCCTCGGGCACGGCTACTACCACGACGGTTATCATAAGAGTCAGGGCGTGTAACAGAGAGGAAAACAGCCCCCGATAATCCGAAAAAGACGCAATTATCCGTCCGATATCAAAGCCGTTATCGACGACGTAGGCAAAGAAAAGATAGGTAAGCGCAACGAGCGCCGCCATAACGTATCCTATTCGGCTGATTTGCGAGGCGAGCCTCGTAAGCCTTAATTTCAGAGGGCTTTCGCGGGTTTGTGATTGAAGCTCCCTCGCGACCATTCCGTAATAGGTTTTTTCACCCACTCTGCCAACGCACATAGTAGCCTCGCCCTCGCTGACCGTGCTTCCGCGAAACACCGCCGACTGAGCATCAAGCGACCACTCACCGTCAAAGCTCCCCGCCGTTTTATAAACCTCTCTGCTCTCTCCGTTTAGTGCCGACTGATTTACGGAAACGCTACCACTTACTAAATATCCGTCAGCACCTATAACCTCACCGGCTTTAACGAAAACGATATCACCGATAACAAGCTCCCGAACGCTGACGTATTGACGCACTCCGTCACGCAGCACCTCTGCCATAGCGCCCATACTCTGTGATTCAAGCTTATCGAAGGCGGCTTCGCTTCCATATTCGAAAACGGTGGATACGACCGTGGCGATAAGAACCGCCAAAATTATTCCTAACACCTCGATATAGTTACAGTGACCAAACGAAAGTATCACCTCAAGCATAACGGCAATAAGCAGGATTTTGATAATCGGGTCACCGAGATTTTCAAGAAACCGCCTCACGATTCCCTTTCGTTTTTCTTTTTTCAAAAGATTGGCACCGTATTTTTGGCGGGATTTTTCTACTTGTGATGAACTTAATCCTTTTATTTTTTTCATTTTAGCTCCAATCGGTATCGGACGTTTTAGTTGTATATGAATTATATGAGTTAAAAGAAAAAAATAAAACCATACGGAGCAAATGCTCCGTACGGTCTTGAATTTTTAAATACACCCGCATCGGCCGTGTA
>JAZNFU010000205.1:0-2728 GCA_045576135.1 Eubacteriales bacterium | reverse complement strand
GGCACCTCAGTCCTCGAACTCAACGCGCACGCTTGAACCGCACGGAAGCACGAGTCCCGTGTCGCGAACCGGGAGTCCGATTTCTTCTGCCCTGCTTTTTCCACCGAATTTTGAAATTAATCGCGTTTCGGTTATGTATTTCATAGTGGACGCAGAGAGTCCTGTCGTGTAAGAATTCAAAAGGAAGAACAGCGGCTTATCCGAAAGCACCCCGGCGCAAAGCGACACGAAGTCGTCAATCGACTCCTCTATTTTCCACACCTCGCCGGTAGGTCCTCTGCCATACGAGGGCGGGTCCATAATGATAGCGTCGTATTTGTTGCCGCGGCGTATTTCGCGCTCGACGAACTTTTTACAGTCGTCGACGATATATCTTATCGGTGCCCCTTCGAGCCCCGAAAGCCGTGCGTTTTCCTTTGCCGCCGCAACTATTCCTCGAGAGGCGTCGACGTGGCAAACCGACGCACCCGCCGCAGCCGCCGCAACCGTAGCACCGCCCGTGTAGGCAAAGAGGTTAAGCACCTTTATTTCGCGCTTCGCGCCGCGGATAAGCTCGGAAAACCAATCCCAATTCGTCGCCTGCTCCGGAAAAAGTCCGGTATGCTTGAAGCCCATCGGCTTTATTTTAAACCTCAGATTTCCGTAGGATATATTCCAGGACTCCGGAAGCTTGTTTTCACTCCAGGCGCCCCCGCCCGTGTTGCTCCTTTTATAGCTCGCGTCGGCACGCCGCCAAAGCGGATTTTTCTTCTCGGTTTTCCAAATCACCTGCGGGTCGGGGCGAATAAGGCTGTATTTTCCCCAAAGCTCAAGCTTCTCGCCCGACGAGGTGTCAAGCACCGTATAGTCCTTCCATTTATCTGCAATCCACATAAAAATTCCGTCCGTAAAATTCTTTTTTCGTTCGATTTTGTAAAAACCGCTTTACAAAATTATCTTTTGTTGAAATATTTGCCCATAGCAGAGCCGGCACACTGCGAGTGGCATATAGCTATCGCCACGGCGTCGGCGACGTCGTCCGGCTTCGGCGGCTTCGGCAAATTCAAAAGAGCGGTAACCATCGCTATAACCTGCCGCTTTTCAGCCTTACCGTATCCGACGACAGCCTGCTTTACCTGAAGCGGCGTGTACTCGCTGATTTTAACGCCGAGCTTATGCGCGGTGCAAAGAATAACGCCACGCGCCTCGGCAACCGCAATACCCGTCGTTATGTTGGTGTTGAAAAACAGCTCCTCGACAGCCATCTGGTCGGGGTGATACTTTTTTATCAGCTCCTCAAGGTCGTTTTGAATCATCAAAAGGCGCGCCTCGATATCCGTATGTGCTGGGGTCGTGATAGAGCCGTAGGCTATGGGGCGGATTTTTCCCCCGCCGCTTTCTATAATCCCCCAGCCGACTATCGCAAGTCCGGGGTCAATTCCCAAAATTATCATAAAATCCTCTGATTTTTTCCGCTGATTAAACCTTTACAGTTTAGTATACCACAAAATACGCGGTTAGTCAATAACGGCGGCGGCAGAAAAATATAAAATATTTTTAAATTTTGCCCAAAACATATAGATTTTATACTTTTCTTGTGTTATAATAGATTGGTATGTTATAAATTCTCAAAAACAGAGGTAAAGCTATGTCAGAAAACATTGAAATATACGAGGAGCTTGAGCTGCCCCTTATCGCGCTTCGCGGTATGGTGGCGTTTCCTCAGGTTCAGGTAAATATAGAAATTATGCGTCCGATATCCTTGAAGGCGTTTTCCGCCTCGGCAACTATGCACGACGCTACCGTGCTTCTGCTTACGCAAAAGGATATTGCCAAGGACGAGCCGACCGTACGCGACTTTTATTCGATAGGCGTCGTCGCGAAGATAAAGCACGTCGTTAAAAATCCCCACGGCAATCTTTCGGTGGTATTCGAGGGTGTGTCGCGCGCGAAGGTCAAGTCCATCGTTGACACCGACGGCTACTACACCGCCTCGGTTATCGCAAAATCCGAGCGCGAAAATTCAAAGCACACACCCGAAATCGAGGTTTTGATGCGCGAAATTAAAACCAGACTCCGCGAATCGAAGCAGCTCAATCCCGCGCTTTCCGAGGAGGTTTGCCTTGCGGCAGACGCTATAACCACCGCCGGTTATCTTGCCGATTTCGTCGCATCGAGCGCGCTTATCGACTATAAAAACAAGCAGACGGTGCTTGAAGCTATGCTCCCCAAGATAAGACTTGAAAAGCTTCTTATCGCTATGGAGGAGGAGCTTATGCTTATGGAGTGCGAGCACGATATACAGATGCAGGTGCGCGACAAAATCGACAAGAGCCAGAAGGACTATTTCCTGCGCGAGCAGATAAAGGCAATACAGTCCGAGCTTGGCGACGACGATGACGACGAGATACGCGAGTACGAGGAAAGAATAGCGTCAACCCCGAATTTACCCACCGAGGTGCGCGAGAAGCTGTATAAGGAGCTTGGAAAGCTCGCGAAAACGCCCTACGGCGCGGCTGAGGGAACGGTGCTTCGCACCTATCTTGATACCTGCCTTGACTTCCCGTTCGGCAAAAAGTCGGACGCAAAGGTGACCGTCGGGGGCGCAAGAAAGATACTTGAGCGCGACCATTACGGTCTTGAAAAGGTAAAGGAGCGAATTCTTGAGTTCGTTGCAATAAAGCAATTCTCCCCCGAGGTGAAAAATCAGATTATATGCCTTATCGGCCCGCCCGGCGTTGGAAAAACC
>JAZNFU010000204.1:0-7116 GCA_045576135.1 Eubacteriales bacterium | reverse complement strand
CATAACGTGGGTAACAGCTCCAACAAGCTTTCCGTCCTGAATTATCGGGGAGCCACTCATACCTCTGACGATACCGCCGGTGATGGCGATGAGCGTTTTGTCGGTGACGGTGAGCTTGAAGGATTTAGTCGGGTGCGAGTTGTCACCGATTTCGATGATTTGTGCCTTATAGTGCCTCGGCGCACCGTTTTTCACCGTACAGACAATCTCCACCTCGCCGACGTGCACCTCCGAGCTTTTGCCAAGCTTATATTCCTCGTAGCCGTCAAGGCTAAGCGACGCCGCGTCAATCTCGCCGAAAACGCCGCACTCGCAATTTTTGTATATCGAGCCGGTGTTTTTACCCGTAAGCACGCCGCAAAGCTCGCCCGGCTTTCCCGACTCGCCGCGATTTACACCGCCGAGCAGCACGCCCGTCATATATCCCTCGGAAAACTCCACGAGCTCGCCCGTATCCATATCGCATATTCCGTGACCAAGACCGCCGAAAATTCCTCTTTCCTTATCTATAAAGGTAACCGTTCCGATGCCGCTCGCAGTATCCTTAAGCTTAATTCCGAGCTTGTACTTGTCTCCCGTGAGCTTCGGCGTAATTTCCACCGTGTGATAAGCATCGCCGCGCTTGACCGTCAGCTTTATCGGCTCGCCGCACGAGCTTGCCATAATCCTCTCAATATCCGATACCTCGCTGACCGAATTACCCCCGAGCGAAATAATAACGTCGCCCGCGCGCAGCTTTGGTATCGACCTTGCCTCAACTATGCTGACGTAGCTTTGCTTAATTTTTGCGCCAAAAATTCCACCGCCGACGAGCAGAGTCCGCTCCTCTACCTCTTTACCGAAAAGAAGCTCGCCCACGCGCGTGGATATCCGTATATTCTTATTTGCGGCAGTCGCACGCACGCCGAGAGGTGACGCGAGCAACGAGAGCGTAACGAGCACGCAAAAGACCTTGTATATTCTCTTTTTCATAAAACCAACCTCAATTTTTTGCTGATTTTATTTTTACCGAGCCGCGTCGTTTATATAAGTGCAAAAAAGTGCCATTTAAACAAAAAACGCACAAAATGCAAATATAATTTTGCATTTTGTGCGAATTTGCATCTTTATTTCGACTTTCGTTTTCACCGCCGCAATCGTAGCGAACGAAGCGAAGCTTCAAAACCGTCGGTTTCGGCTATGCCCGATTCATTCGTCAACAGCCGTCCCCGACAAGTCGTTTTCGAAAAACACTCTTGAAAGAATATCGTAAAAATCGTCGCCGCAGAGAACGGATATGACGAGCTTCCCACGTTCAAGATGAGCCGAAAAGGTTATCGCACCGCCGCATACCGACATAGAAAATCCCGCGAGCCGTGCCGCCTCGGCAAGCCTTTCCAAAAGTGCCGCATCCGGTTCGCCGAGCTTGCTCTCTGTGGAAAACGACACGGTAAAGCTGTCATTCATTTGTGAAAGCGCGACGCTTATCCTGCCGCCGCCAACGAGTGCCGACAAGACGCATCTGAACATATACGCCGTGTACTCACCGTCGATATAAACGGCGTCGCCCTCAAAAAAGCCGTCCGCGCTACGAAGACGCACGCTGTCCGAAAAATATTCGCCGACAAACCTTGATAACGCCTCGGCACAATCGTCCATTTTAATATAACTCATACCACGCCGCCGCGGCAGATAAGTACCGAATTTAATCTCGTTTGGGAATCCGCGTTTTTTCATTAATCCATAGATATATTGCTGAAGTCAAGCCCCTCGTAAGCCGCCTTATAACTCGGGTCAAGGAGCAAATCCTCGACTCTTTCGTTAATCATTTTTCCTATTTCGTTGTTGAGGTAGCCTTCAACTATCTCAACGTAGTACTCGTCGAAATGCTCGGCGGTCTTCTCCGCCCGATACAAAATATGGTATCCGTTTTGCTCACCGGTAACGATTTTGAGCACGTCGCTGACCTCTCCCACCGAAAGAGCAAACGCCACCTTGGTCATATCGCCGTAGTTGTTTGCATCAAGGCTGTGCCTTCCTATCACCATACCGCCGAAGGCCTCGGAGGCTGACATAAAGGTGTTCTGTATTATGACGAACGACACGTGCTCGGTGGTGGGGGCGTTTCTCATCATCGTGCGGATATCGTCCGCGCGCGAGCTTGCCTCAACCGAATCCTGCACGAAAGCGCGAAGCACGCGCACGCACTCGTCGCTGTAATAATACTCGCTTATCTCCTCCTCGGTGTACTGAATATGCCCGCGCGTCGCGTCCGGGGTGATATTATCCTCGTTCAGCGTGCCTATGTAATACTCCGCTACCTCGCTCTGCGCTATCGCGTAGTGATAAAGGAGCACCTGTACCGAATAGTTGAGATTAGACGCCCGAAGTGCCGCGAGGTAATCGTCGTAGCTGCCGTAGCCCGAAACGTCCTCGCCGTTATAAATTCCGCCCTCGACGCTGATTTCGATAAACTCATCGACGGTTTCGCTCACGTCCTTTGAGGAAAAATCAACTCCTATATCCTCCGCGAGATTTATCGTCGCGTAAATGCTCGCGATTTTCGGAATAATTATCTCGTTTATGCGCTCGATATAAAGCTCGCTGTCAGCCCCCGACCACACGCTCGCATCGCCCCCGTCGACCTCGCGCTTGTAGGTGAGGAAGAATGCGCGGTAAAGCTCGTATTTCACCTCGTACTCATCGTCGCCGACGCTCAGAGTAAAGAGGACGGTTGCCTCCTCCTTGCTGCTCTCGACGGCTGGATAATCGCTACCGCAGGAATTCAGGACGAGTGCCGAAATTATAATTAAAAGTCCCAAAAATTTTCTCATATTCAAAGCTCCAAAGCAAATTTTTCTTTACCTCTATATTTTAACACAATAATATTAATAAATCAAGCATATAAAAAGATTGCAAAAATTAAAATTTTATGTTAAAATGTAGTAAAGGAAAAAACGGAGGACACTCTTATGGAAGAAATATACACGGTAAGCCTTGCAAAAATTATAGACCACTTTAAGCTTGAAACGGTTTATCTGCCCGACCTGCCGGAGAATATCGAGATTGCGTCAACCGGCGTTAACCGACCGGGACTTCAGTTTGCGGGATTTTACGACCACTACGAGCCGACGAGATTACAGCTTGTCGGAAAGGTTGAGAAGCTTTATATGGCGAGTCTGCCCGAAGCTGAGCGTGATATGCGGCTTGAGGAATTCTTCAAGTCGGCGCCTGTCGGCGTCGTATTCACGACCTCGCTCGAGCTTGAGGATATAACCGTTGAGCTTGCCGAAAAATATTCGGTGCCGCTGTTGCGAACGCCGCTGACGACCTCTGATTTTATGGCGGCGCTTATCTCGTTTCTTAACGTACAGCTTGGACAGCGCATCACCCGACACGGAGTTTTGGTCGAGGTATACGGCGAGGGTATTCTGCTTCTCGGAGATTCGGGAGTCGGTAAGAGTGAAACCGCGATAGAGCTTATAAAGCGCGGACACAGACTGATAGCCGACGACGCGGTGGAAATCAAAAGAGTGTCGGCGACAACGCTCGTAGGTAGAGCGCCGGATATAATACGCCACTACGTTGAGCTTCGCGGAATAGGCATCGTTGACGTGCGCCGTCTTTTCGGTATGGGCTCGGTTAAGGACAGCGAGAAAATCGACCTCGTTATAAACCTTGAGCCTTGGCAGGAGGGTAAAATGTACGACCGCCTCGGACTCGACGAGCAGACGACCGAAATTCTCGGAATAAACGTGCCCTCTATCGTCCTTCCCGTATCGCCCGGACGAAACCTCTCTGTTGTAATCGAGGTTGCGGCTATGAATAACCGTCAGAAGAAAATGGGATATAACACCGCACAAGAATTCAATAAACGCCTTATGGACAGTATGCAGACAGGGGACTTGAACTAAAAAAGCACCAAGCAACACACCCAACGAGTCAGCAATTATCAAAAACGCCGGCAGCGAGTACAAAGCCTTCAAGCCAAAGCTCATTAAATCTCTCGCTCCGACCAAAAAAGCTTTCAAGCCGACGGTTAACAAAAGCGAACTATTTCGCGCAAACAATATATTTTTTGCTAATATGACAACGAAAGTTGTCATATTAGCTTTTTTATAACAAAGCCACGCGATAGTTGCGGGTTTCAGAAGAGATTAACAGGCGAGAAAACATAATATGTCGGAAAGACATATTGAATGTATGGACAGGCGTCCTCGACTGTCCGAGAAAAGAATAAACATTACCGTATAACCGATATGGGAGCGGTTTGTTGTTCCCAAATTTTCCAAGAATGCAATTCCTCAAAAACGGACAGTCGGGAACGCCTGTCCCTACAATGTATAATAGAACGTGAAACGAACGCGTTTGGGGGTAGCAAGTTTTCATTTCACGGCTGATAGGTAAATCTAAAACACGCCCCTCGCGTCTGCTTAAAGTTTTAGCAGCAACTTAGGAAAAAAGGAAATAGCATTTGTAATAAACCAACCGACGCGCGAATATATTTTAAGCGAGAAAAACTCAAAAAAACCGTCGGCAAGACCGACAGAAACGGAGCAGATATGGAAAATATAACCAAAGAATACAAAAAAGTGCGGCGGTGCGCGGACGTGTATACCGAAACGAGCGCGGACTATTCCCTGCCCGATTATAACGGAGATATCAAGCGCGTGCTTTATACCGCGGCGGCGGTGTGTCCCGCATCGAAGTACAACGAGGACGAGGCGATTACGGCATCGGGAATTGTCAGCTACGACGTGATATACGTCAATTCGGAGAACAAAATCGACCGAATAAGCTTTACCTCGGACTATGACGTGTCGGCAAAAATGAACGACAAAAGCGTAGAGGGCGCAGATATAGAAACGCGCATATCGAGCTTTTCGCATAGACTCACAGGGCCAAGACGGATAAATATGAAGGCATCGCTGACGAGCGAGGTGCGCGTTATCGAGGCGTGCGAAATTGAAACCGACTATGACAGCGCGGCGAGTGGTGACGCGGAATGTGTGCTCGCTCACCCGAAGATTCAGCTTGCCGAATTCGCTCACAGCGACGAGCGCGAGTATGCCGAGGCGGTTGCTGCACTTGAGGGCGTTATGGAGGACGAGGTCGAGATATTGCACAGCAGCTGTAACTATACCTTTGACGAGGTAAAAGCAGAGGATGGCGGAGTGTCGCTGAGGGGCGCGCACAATCTCTCGGTGCTTATCAGGTGCGCGGACGGAGCGCCTATCCTTTATAAAAAAAGAATCCCGTTTGAAGAATTCTTAGCCGCCGAGGGTGTCGAGGCGGGAATGAATGCCACCGCATACGCGAATATCAACTCGATAAGCTGTGCCGTTACCGCAGAGGAGTCGGGCGTATCCGTCGGTGCGTCGGTAATAGCCGAATACTGTATACGAGCCTATGGCAATAAGGAATGCTCCGTCGTGCGTGATGCGTACCTGAAAAGCTGTGGCTCGGAGGTAAAATACGAGGACTTCCTTTATACGACGCACCTCGGCTGTGATAAAAAGAGCCACACGGCAACGCACACGATACCGCTTTCAGACGTCTGTGAGTGGGGCGTGAAAAACGTAATACTTGCCACAGCCGCGGCGCGCCCGACGGGCACAGAGATCAGCGAGGGAGAGGCACTTGTGAATGCGGAAATAAAGATATTCGGCATAACGGAAAGCACCGACGAGGACGGTGAGAATATATACGGAAGCATAAAATCGAGCTTCCAAATCGCTGAAAAGGTAAGCTTTGGTTGTCAAATACCCGACGATGCGAGCGTGGAATGTAAAATCCGAGTATGCGACGTCTGTGCTACGATTGACGAGGAAAATATGTACGTCGACGTCACTTATTCCGTCGATGCTGTGGCGGAGGCTAACGAAAAGCTCGTTCGGCTGTGCTCACTCTTTGCAAACAGCGAGGAAAAATTCGAGAAGCACGAGTCGGAAATTATAGTATACTACCCGACGAGCGAGGACACCCTTTTTGGCATTGCAAAAGCCTTTCATACCTCGGTAGCACACATAGCTAAAACGAATATGCTCACCGAGAGCGTTATGAATAGCTTTGATTCACCCGTAGGACTTTCGGGTATAAAGAAGCTTATAATTAAGTAGTAGCGAAGCGAAGCTTCGCAATGAATTGCAACGAGGTTGCATGAATTGATTACTTCGTAATCATGAATTGAACACAAGTGTTCATAAATTGCGCTGCGGAGCATTAGAGTTGCAATTCAATTCATGGAGCGAAGCGAAGCCGCGCAATGAATTTTAAGCCTTCTCCAGTGGGAGAAGGCTATTCGACGGATGAGGTGTTTTATATCAAATTTACCTAAACATCAACCAATTACTCATCCACCCATAAATTCGTGGCTGTCTTTTTTCAAGACAGCCCCTTTGGTTTGCCGGATTTGAATTTAGTTAAATCTTTTTTTAATTTAGAGCGAAGCAGAGCTTCGCAAAAAACGAACACGCTACACCCGGGGTAATGGGTATAGCGTGTTTTTTGTGTTTAGCCGAGTTTGAGCGTTCTTATCCGACCGAATTTTGCGGAGCTAATAGCTCCGCAAAACTGTCGAAACTTACTTGCTTTATTTCAGCGTGTGTTTAATTAGTCAGCCTTCAAGCTTCTATTTAATCAATCACTCTTTGCGGTTGATTATTTAGTTGCCATATAAGCGTTTGCGTATACAGCGTACGCGTTGAGAGCTTCAACGAGAGCGAGGAGAGTATCCGATGCGCCTGCTGCCTTTGCATCTGCATAGTAGTTTGCGATGTTGTAGGCTACGTTCGCGCTAATGCCTGCTACGCTATTGTCGATCGTGATGGTGAGATCAGCGCCGAAGTCGAATGCAGACATAGTGAAGTCTACCCAGTAATCCGTGCCGTTGTTCTCAATCTTGATGTTCTTTTTAGCAAGCGAGTAGGTTACCTCTCTGCCGTCAAGCGCGTTGTACTTGATAACGACGTTAGTGAAGTTAACGTCCTCACCGAATCCAACGAGGTACAGACGGTACTCAAGCTTTTCGTCAAGAACGAACTCTACGTTAAGGTTAGCACCTGCCGCACCTGCCTCTACCTCATCGATTTCGGGAAGTGCTACGGGGTACTTAGCCGCAAGAGCCTCAAGAACCGA
>JAZNFU010000203.1:0-1887 GCA_045576135.1 Eubacteriales bacterium | reverse complement strand
GGAAAGCTTATGGCTCGTGAGCTTGCAATAAAGCTTATCGAGGGGCGGATTACACCGCCGTATATCGCGAAGCTTCCTCTGGGCGAGGGGGGCTTTGATAAGATGTGCATAAGGAAAGCACCGCGCACTCGCGCATACGTTAAAATAGAGGATGGGTGCGACTCAAAATGCACCTACTGCGCCATAAAAGAGGCGAGGGGCAGGGTTCGTTCAAAGCCACCTGAGGACGCAATAGCAGAGGTGGAGGCACTTTCGAGTGGCGGCGTTCGGGAAATCGTGCTAACCGGTATAGAGGTTGCTGCGTACGGTAAGGATTTTGCTAACGGATACACGCTTTGCGAGCTTTTGTCCGAGCTTGCTAAAAGAAAAAGCTGTGAGCGAATACGGCTCGGTTCACTCGCACCCGAGCTGATAGGTAAAGAATTTGCCGAGGCGGTATCAAAGCTTAAAATACTCGTTCCGCATTTTCACGTTTCGATACAAAGCGGCTCTGACAGAGTGCTTGCCGCGATGAAAAGACGGTATAACGGTGCTCGCGCGCTTGAAAATATAGAAAGACTCCGTTCGCTTATTCCTACGGCACAGTTCACCGCGGATATAATGGTGGGATTCCCGGGCGAGAGCGAGGAGGATTTTTTAGAGAGCGTGGATTTCGTACGGCGCTCGGGTCTGCTTGACGCTCACGTTTTCACGTTTTCAAAACGCGCGGGAACGCCTGCGTGCGATATGGAAAATCAAATACCCGAGGACGTCAAGCGGCAAAGAACCCGACGTATGATAGCCGAGAAAAATGCGGTTCGTGATAAAACTCTCGACGCCGTCGTTTCGTCGCAAAGGCTCCTTCCCTCGATATTCGAGAGCTTCGACGGCGAAGCTTACACCGCCCACTCGGATACCTTCGTCGAGGTGAGGTGTGCATCGAAAACCGACGTCAGAGGCGAGCTTCTTTACGTCCGTCCTGAGCGACACGAAGACGGAATAATCTACGGTGAAATAATAGAAACGCCAGATTTTGTAAATAATAATTAACTTTATGGAGATAAAACAATGGAAAACACGAAAAAGACAATGGAAAAAGTTGTAGCGCTTTGTAAGACTCGCGGCTTTATATTTCCCGGCTCGGAAATATACGGCGGACTTGCAAACTCCTGGGATTACGGCCCTCTTGGCGTTGAGTTCAAGAACAACGTAAAGCGCGCTTGGTGGAAGAAATTCGTACAGGAATCCAGATACAACGTAGGACTTGATTCTGCGATTATAATGAATCCGCAGGCTTGGGTTGCTTCGGGACACGTCGGAGGATTTTCCGATCCTCTTATGGACTGCAAGCAGTGTAAGGCTCGTCACAGAGCGGACAAGCTTATCGAGGAGTACGCATTTGAGCACGGCACGAACGATAACCCTGCCGGCTGGAGCTTTGAGGAGATGGCTGCTTTTATTAAGGAAAAGGGAATTGCCTGCCCCGATTGCGGCGGTCACGACTTCACTGATATAAAGAAATTCAATCTTATGTTCAAGACCTTTATAGGCGTAACCGAGGATTCTACCAACACGGTTTATCTTCGTCCCGAAACCGCGCAGGGTATATTCGTAAACTTCCCCGCGGTACAGCGCTCGACCAGAAAGAAGCTTCCCTTCGGCGTTGCACAGATAGGCAAGTCCTTCAGAAACGAGATTACCCCCGGTAACTTCACCTTCCGTACCCGTGAGTTTGAGCAGATGGAGCTTGAGTTCTTCTGCAAGCCCGGCACCGACCTTGAATGGTTTGCTTACTGGAAGGATTACTGCCATAAGTTCTTGCTTGATCTTGGTATGCGTCCCGAGAACCTTCGCCTTCGCGACCACGATCCCGAGGAGCTGTGCTTCTATTCCAAGGCTACTACCGAC
>JAZNFU010000202.1:0-6467 GCA_045576135.1 Eubacteriales bacterium | reverse complement strand
GTTATTCCGGCATCGGTTAGCTCTTACGGCAGCACTGATGCGTACAGTAGCGAGCATTTTTCGGGTTGTACCAACTTGAAAAGCGTTGTGTTTGAAAAGGGAAGCTCACTCACGTCGCTCTCAAGATATATGTTTAGCTATTGTTCGTCGTTGACAGAGGTCGTTTTGCCGGAGTCGCTGACATCGCTTGGCTATCAGGCGTTTGGAAACTGCTCTGCACTAAAAACGGTGACTTTACCTGCATCTCTTAAAACGATTGACGAATACTCCTTCTATTATTGCTCCGCACTTACCGATATAACCATTCCAAAGAGTGTGACAAGCATAGGAGGATACGCCTTCTATGAATGCGGAAAATTGGCTAACTTTTACGTTCAAAGTCTAGCGTCGTGGTTTTCTGTAACACTTGGGGACGAGTATTCTAACCCCCTTTATTATGCTAACAACTTCTACGAGGGAGAAGAGCTTGTTACCGAGGTAAGTATTCCTTACGGAAAAACAGTTATTCCGGCATATTATTTCGGTTGTTCAAGCATTAAAAAGGTTACGTTACCAAGTAGTGTAAAGGTTATAAGTGATTATGCGTTTTATAAGTGCTCGGCACTTGAGAGTATAGTAATTCCGAGTAACGTAACTTCGATAGGAACCCGTGCGTTTAATTACTGTTCCTCGCTTAAGAGCGTAAGTATTTCCGGAAGTGCAACCTCGATAGGAGAATATGCTTTTGAGTACTGTACTTCTCTTGAGAATCTCACACTTAACAGCGGAGTTAAATACATATGTAAAAACGCATTTTCGTTCTGCACCGCGTTAAGAACGGTAGTTATTCCGGACACCGTAACAACGATTCACGAGCGTGCGTTTTGGGGCTGCGAAAGTTTAACCGACGTTACGATGGGGACGGGCGTGAAATATATTGGCGCAGATGCGTTCTATCGCTGTCCGCTTTTGAACGTTACGTTCGCGGTCACTGAAGGTTGGTACGTTACAACGACATCATCTTCGAGCACTGGCACTGATATCCCATCCGATGCTTTGACAAGCACATCATCGGCTGCCTCTTATTTGGGTAACACATACGAAAGCTATTATTGGAGGCGGTAAAAATAAATTCAGCGGGCCTTGAAATACAGGCTCGCTTTTGTATTCGTGTGTGCTTTTAGGGTAAATAAAAACGAGCCTTGAATTTTATCAAAGCTCGTTTTTTTGAATTTTCTGCCGCGGTTTAATTGTCGAAATCGATGGTTTTTTGACCGAGGAGCTGAGAATTCTGTGCCGGTGGGATAAAGGGGATTCCGAGGTGGTCGTAGGCAAGCTTGGTGGCGCATCTGCCGCGAGGGGTGCGTGCCAAGAAGCCTATTTGCATAAGGTACGGCTCGTAGACGTCCTCAATAGTGATAGCTTCCTCGCCGATGGTCGCGGCGAGCGTATCAAGTCCGACAGGACCGCCGCCGTAGAACTTGATTATTGCTTCAAGCATACGTCTGTCTATATTGTCAAGTCCAAGCTCGTCTATCTCAAGTGCGTTGAGGGCGTATTCCGCAATTTCCGAGGTGATAGTTCCGTCACCCTTTACGAGTGCAAAGTCACGGATTCTTTTGAGTAGTCTGTTCGCGATTCTCGGCGTTCCTCTGGAGCGTGATGCGATTTTGTGTGCGCCGTCGTCGGTTATCGAAATTTCAAGTATTCCCGCAGAGCGCCTAACTATCGTTGCAAGCTCCTCGGGAGTGTAAAGCTCAAGCTTTAAAAGAACGCCGAATCTATCGCGCAGGGGCGTCGTAAGCTGTCCGGCTCTCGTCGTTGCACCGATAAGCGTGAAGCGGGGGATAGGAAGCCGTATCGAGCGCGCGCTCGGTCCTTTACCTATTATAATATCAAGCGAGTAATCCTCCATAGCGGGATAGAGTATTTCCTCAACCGCACGCGAAAGTCGGTGTATCTCGTCGATAAAGAGCACGTCACCTTCGGAAAGATTGGTGAGTATCGCCGCAAGGTCGCCCTGCTTCTCAATAGCGGGGCCCGAAGTCGTTCTGATATTCACACCCATCTCGTTTGCGATAATCGCCGAAAGCGTGGTCTTACCAAGACCGGGAGGGCCGTAGAGAAGAACGTGGTCGAGCGCCTCACCGCGAAGCTTTGCGCTTTCTATATAAACCTTTAGGTTTTCTTTCGCTTTTTCCTGACCTACGTACTCGTCGAGCACCTTGGGTCGCAAATCGTTTTCTATCTGCGAATCCTCACCCGCGCTGTATTCGTTCGATACGATTCGGTTTTCATAATCGAATTCGCTTATTTCTTCCATCATACCGGTGGTTTTCCTTTCGGTTTGTATTGGCTATATCAGCCGATATCGTTAAAACGCGAGCTTTTTAAGCGCCAGCTTTATGATCTGACCGACGTCCTGCAACGCGGGGTCAAGCCCCGAGAGCGTGCGCATAACCGTATTTCTGTCGTAGCCGAGCACCATAAGCGCCTCGGCAGCCTCGGAAAACACGCCCGTATTCGCCGCTTGTGTAGGAATGACCGTCTGCTTCAGCTCGGTTCCCATCATATCCTTTGAAACCTTGTCGCGAAGCTCGAGAATTATTCTTTCCGCCGTTTTTTTGCCGATTCCGGGAGCTTTGGAGATAGCTTTCACGTCGTCCGTGCATACGGCGAGAGAGAACTTGTCCGGCGTCATAACCGAAAGCACGCTCATAGCCGCCTTGGGTCCTACGCCCGAAATGCCGATAAGCTGATTGAAGCAGGCGCGCTCGGATTCCGAGCCAAAGCCGAACAGCTCGACGCCGTCCTCTCTTACCGCAAGATGCGTATAAAGCTTTACACTTTCTCCCATTTTATTAACGAGAGCCGAAGAGGTGTTAAGGCTTACGGTACATTTATAGCCGACTCCGCCGCAATCCACGACGCATACGTTAGCATCTCTGAATGCGAGCGTTCCGTTGAGATAATAGTACATTAATTTTCCGTCCCCTCTGCCGTAATTACGGCTTTAATCGTTTTTTCAAGCTTTTCCCTCGGTACGCTTATGTCACGAGAGCATAAGGTACAGATTATGCGTATATCACTGCCAACCCTCACTACTCTGAAGGTGTCCGAGGAGCAGGGGTGCTTCTTTTTCAGCTTGAGGATATCGCCCACGTTAAAGTGTATAATAGCCATTTTTGCCTCCGCACTTTACTTTTTCTTTTTCGTCTTTGTCGCTTTCGTCCAAAGCGCGATGAAGAAGTAACGGAAAAGGAGCACCAATGCGTACACAATCGTGAAAATAACTACTGCCGCAAACACGCGGGCTACCACGTTGTTGCTTCCCGACTCGCTTGAAAGAAACAGCGTGCAAAAAGCGGCAAGCAGAGCACCGTAATTTATAAGATATTTGTAAAACGCAGAAATCTTCGTTTCAAAAATCAGCACCGAGGCGGATATTATCGCACCGAAGGCGAGGATTGTGAAATACTTTGAAATGCTGATTACCGATTCGCTCATATCCGATATCAAAGCGAAAAGATAGAACAGGGTAAGAATCAGCACCGTATACAAGCAAGCGTTTAGCAAGAATTTTTTTATTAATCTCATTTTGCACCGTCCGAAAAATAGTTCATCTATTATATTACCATACATTTTCTTCTTTTTCAAGTGTCCTTTTCGTAAACCCAGAATAAAAAATTAAAAAAAGAATAAAAATGCAAAAAATATTCAATAAATTCGCAAATCGGTTGACAATAAAACCTTTTATATGTATAATATAAATAATATTGTGCCAAAAAGGAAAAGGAAAGCATATGAACAGATCGACAGCCAGAGAAAACGCATTTTTACTGCTCTTCGAGAGCGCTTGCAAGAGTGACGAGGTTGCGGAGGAAATATTCGCAAAGGCGGTGGAGTACCGTGAATTCAAGAGCGACGATTACGTGCGCGGCGTTTTCTTCGGAGTTAACGAAAATAAAAGAATAATATCCGAGAAGATAGACGAGAATCTCGTCGGTTGGAAGCGCGCGAGAGTTTCGAAGGTATCCGAGGCTATTCTTAATTTAGCGGTATACGAGCTTATGTTCGCCACGGACGTGCCTACCAACGCTTGTATAAACGAGGCGGTCAAGCTCTCGAAAAAATACGACGATGAGAAGGCTTATAAATTCGTAAACGGCGTGCTTAACGCGGTTGCGGAGTCGCTTGGAAAAAAATGAGCAAAAAGCGTATAATAATCGGTATAGATACGAGTAACTATACGACCTCGGTCGGAATAGTTGATATTGACGGCTGTGTGCTTGCGAATCTCAAAAGACCGCTTCCCGTGCGTGCGGGCGAGTGCGGACTGCGTCAGTCGGATGCCGTTTTTGCTCACGTTAAAAACATACCTGATATTATGGACTAGTCTCGCGGAATAATCGACGGAGCAGAGCTTGATAGGCCGGCCGTCAGCGATAAGCCGAGAAACGAGGCGGGCTCGTATATGCCGTGCTTTCTTACCGGCGTTGCCGCGGCAAAGAGTATGGCGTGCGCTATCGGTGTGCCGCTTTATCGCTTTTCGCATCAGTGCGGTCATATAATGGCTGCTATATGTTCATCGGGAGCAAAGCTCGATAATATTCGGAGCTTTGCCGCTTTTCACGTATCGGGAGGTACGACCGAACTCGTCAGGGTGAAGCCCGATGAAACCGGCTTCGTTACCGAAATCGTCGGCGAAAGCTCCGACCTTAACGCAGGGCAGGCGATAGACCGTATCGGCGTTATGATGGGACTGCCGTTCCCTGCGGGAGTGCATATAGAAGCGCTGGCACTTTTGAACGATAAAAAAATTCCAAAAAGGAAGCCGTGCGTAAACGGCACGACTGCGAGCCTTTCGGGACTTGAAAATCTTGCGAAAAAGCTTTATGTCGAAAACGAGGATAAAGCTTTGGTTTCCGCTTTTACGCTTGAATACGTAGCGAATACGCTTATGCTTATGAGGCGGGGATATATTGACCGCTACGGTGATGCTGATTTTATTTTCGCGGGCGGTGTTATGAGCAATTCCATAATAAAAGAGCGACTTAGTGCCGATGGGTCTTATTTTTCCACACCCGAATTTTCGGCGGATAACGCGGTAGGTATTGCGCTTTTGGCACGGCGTGCGTATTTTTCGGAGAATAAATGATGGATATATCTATCTTGCGTGAGCGCACGGGCGCCTCGCTTTCTGTCAGCGAATTAAACAATTATATAAAAAACGTCTTTGAATCGGACAGACTTCTGTGTGCTGTGAGCGTTCGAGGTGAAATATCGAATTTCGTCAATCACCGCTCGGGGCATATGTATTTTTCTCTGAAGGATGACGACGGACAGATACGCGCGGTTATGTTTCGTTCGCGTGCCGGGGGACTTAAATTCATGCCGGAAAACGGTATGAAGGTCAGCGTTCACGGTAGCGTTGCGGTATACGCGCGTGACGGCTCGTATCAGATTTACGTTAACAGTATGCAGCCTGACGGTGTCGGCGCGCTTTATCTCGCGTACGAGCAGTTAAAGGAAAGGTTGCGCACAGAGGGGCTTTTTGACGAGGAGCATAAGCTGCCGATACCCGAAATGCCCAGAAGAATCGGCGTCGTGACAGCTACGACCGGTGCGGCGATACGCGATATTTTGAACGTGACGAAAAGACGCTTTCCTCTTGCGGATATCTATATATATCCGGCACTCGTTCAGGGCGAGGGCGCGGAGGACGAGCTTATCTCGGGAATAGACTATTTAGATAAGTGCGGATTCGTCGACGTCGTTATAATAGGCAGGGGCGGCGGCTCGATAGAGGATTTGTGGGCGTTCAACGGCGAGCGACTCGCGAGGCGTATATACGACGCTACCGTGCCGATTATCTCTGCGGTGGGACACGAAACCGATTTTACAATTTGCGATTTCGTTGCCGATATGCGTGCTCCCACGCCGTCCGCGGCGGCTGAGCTTGCCGTGCCCGACAAAACCGAGCTTCTTCGGTATATAGACTATTGCTCGGAGCGTATAGACTCGGCTCTTATACGAAAGCTCGATAGATGCCGCGAGCAGTTTTTCTCGCTTCTTGAGCGCTACCGTGCGGTATCTTCGGGCGACGCCTTTGAAGAAAAGCAGGATAGGCTTTCAGCACTTGAGCGAGAGCTTGGCTTGTATATGGGACGCATTTTTGAAAAGCTCGGTGCACAGCTGTCGATAGCTTCGGGAAAGCTTGACGCTATGAGTCCGCTTTCGGTGCTTAAGCGTGGTTACGGTATCGTATCCGCGGATAACGAGCGCATTTCGAGTATAGAGAAAATTAAATCGGGGGAGCGAGTTACCGTTTCGCTTTCCGACGGCAGATTTGATGCAACGGTAGATACGGTTGAAAACGAGGTTAATTATGGAAAATAATATCACTTTTGAAAAGGCTATGAGTGAGCTTGAGGGGATAGTTAAAAAGCTTGAGCTTGGCTCGCTTACGCTCGACGAGTCTCTTGCGG
>JAZNFU010000201.1:0-2237 GCA_045576135.1 Eubacteriales bacterium | reverse complement strand
GCAATGCTTGACTATATATACCGAAAGCTTGAGCGCATTATATCCTTGGCGTTTGATGCGGATAACTGTAACCGCGACGTAAAGGATATGGCGTATGAAATACTCGGAACGCTTCCCGTCATAAAGGAGCTTCTGATAAAGGATGCCGAGGCGATATACGAGGGTGACCCGGCGGCTTGCGGCACCGAGGAGGTAATACTTTCCTATCCCGGTTTTACTGCGATATCGGTATACCGATTGGCGCACGAGTTTTACAAGAGAAAAATTCCTTATATTCCGAGAATAATGACCGAATACGCGCACGAGATTACGGGTATCGATATACACGCGGGTGCGACCATCGGCGAGTATTTCTTTATCGACCACGGCACCGGTATAGTAATCGGTGAAACGACGACTATTGGACGGCGCGTAAAGATATATCAGGGTGTAACGCTCGGAGCGAAAAGCTTTGAGCTTGACGAGGCGGGAAATCCCGTCAAGGGCATTAAGCGTCACCCCGACATCGGCGATAACGTAATAATATACGCCAACGCTACCATTCTCGGCGGAAACACCAAAATCGGTGACGGCTGTATAATCGGAGCTAACGTATGGCTTACAAGCTCGGTTGATAGCGGAAAGACGGTTTACTATACCGAAAAAGCGAAGCAATAAGCGGCGCTTTTTATCAAAAGTCAAAGCATTAAGCGGAACTTTTGCGCGGCGGGCACGGTCGAACGAAATGCTCTTGCTATGCAAAAAAGTTAGCGAGGATTGGTGGATTTATGAAAATTGATTTGAACTATTTTCCCGGCTTTACGAGAAAGGCTATAACCTTTACTATGGATGACGGAAACGTGCGGCTTGACGAGAAGTTTATCGAGATTATAAAGCCTTACGGCTTTCTCGGCACGTTCAATCTTTCGGATATAAGAGCGGATTATACCCACGAGGATTACCGCCGTATATACGACGGCTATGAAATCGCCAACCATTGTCTGAATCATCCGCTCGCCCTTGACGATAATATCGAGTATATTTTTTCCGACGAGGTGTATAATGACGATACGGCGGTCGAGGACGGCAAAACGCTGTACCGTGACGAAAATACGGATGGTATTTGGTGGCTGAAAAATTCCGCAAACCGATGGGGCAGGCTACGGTATGCGAGGGCTGAGGATTATATAAGATTTATTGAGGCGGCGCAGGAAAAGCTTGAAGCCGTATTTGGCAAGGGGGCGATAGGCGCTTTCGTGTGGCCGTACGGCAAGCAATGGAAAAACAAGGCCGTTTGTGAGTATCTGAGAAATTCCGACTTTTATGCGGTGCGCGCAACCGGAAATCTCGGCGATTCGGGCGGCTTCGATATGCCCGCTGACCGCGGCGATTGGGTGTATAATGCGGGATATAGAAATCTTCTTGAAATGGCTCGGAGGTTCGATGCGTATGCGGACGACGGCAAGCTCAAGCTCTTTGCCTTCGGTATACACTCGCACGACTACGAAAATAATAACTGTTGGGACGATATGAGGGAGTTCGCGAGGACTTGTGGAAATAGACCCCACGATTTCTGGTATGCCACCAACCGTGAAATTTTCGAATACGAGGACGCTGTAAAATCCGTCGTAATATCCGACGGTGAGCTTATCAATCCTACGGATAAAAAGCTCTATGTAAAAATCAACGACAAAAAGTATATACTCGGCGCGAACGAACGCATAGATGCGAAAGATATCGCGTGAGCGAGAAAAAAGACGAAAAATGCGAACAAAAGATGGCATTTTTCGTCTTTTTTGGTTTTAGTCGTCTTCCGGCTCTTTTTGGGCGGGGTAGCGTCCCTTGTAGCTGAAGCCGTCAATCTCGCCCTTGCACATAGCGTGAAAAATTCTGTGGCGCAGACCCTTGTTGGTGCGCTCGATTTCGGATAGAAGCTGCTTCATATTTTCTCTTTCGGTGGCTTTATCCTCGGGGCAGGGGCTTTTGATTATCGGAAGCTCGCGCCGTCTTGCAAAGTAGGCGACGTCACGCTCGGTTGCGTAAAGCATCGGGCGAATGAGTGTAATTTTTCTGTTTGAAAGATAGCTTTTCGGAGAAAAACAGCCAAGCCTGCCCTCGAAAAACAAATTCATCATAAAGGTTTCGACCGCGTCGTCGAAGTGGTGACCGAGAGCCACCTTGTTACACCCCGACTGGCAGGCGGCTGCGTGTAGAGCTCCGCGTCGCATTTTTGCACAAAGTGAGCAGGGATTGCTCTC
>JAZNFU010000200.1:0-1965 GCA_045576135.1 Eubacteriales bacterium | reverse complement strand
ACCGCCGCGTGCCATTTTGGAAAGCAGGAGTCCACCGAGAAATTTTATTCCTCGCGGCTTCGTTGAGCCTTTACCTTTGTCAGAAGTTTTTTTCGTCTTAAGATTCGTCTTGGCGTTTTCTGCCTTGCTTTTTATTTGTTTTTTAGACTTTTTCGTCGTTTTTGATTCAACTTTCTTCTCTTCCATCACCAACGACGATTCCTTTTTGTTATCTTTTTTCTTGCCCTTTTCGATTTTAGCCATAGTTAAAAAACTCCGTCAAATGCTTATCTGTTTTTTCCAACGAAGAATAGCGCCAATGTTCCGGGACCCGCGTGCGCTCCGATTACAGGTCCGACGTCTGTTACAAGCTCAACCGCGGCTCCGTATTTTTCAGAGAGCATATTTTTAAGCAAATTTGCATCGTCTATGCAATCGGCGTTCGAAATATACGCAACGCCCCGCGTATCTTCCGCAAGCTCACCGTACTTATCGGCAAGCGATACGATAGAGGTTTTTCTACCCCTCACCTTGAACATATTGATAAGATGTCCCTCGTCGTCCATATGAAGAACCGGCTTTATTCCGAGCATATTGCCAACGAGAGCGACCGTAGGGCTGATTCTTCCCCCGCGCTTTAGATATACGAGATCGTCCACCGTGAACCAGTGGCAGAGCTTCGATTTCAGCTCCTCGGCATAAGCCGCGGCTTCCTCTATCGTAGCGCCGGCGTTCTTTCTGTCCGAAACGTATTTGATTATGAGTGCTATTCCTGCCGAAGCCGAAAGCGTATCAACAAGCAAAATTTTACGCTCCGGATACTCCGCGCGAAGCTCCTCTGCCGCGATTCTTGCGGAATTATAGGTAGTGCTGAGTCCTGAAGAAAATCCGAGATACAGTATATCCTCTCCCGAATCGAGAATTTTCTTAAATGTTTCTGAAAACGCCTCGCTGTTTACCGCTGCCGTTTTTGCAACGCCGCCGCGGCGCATACGCGCGTAGAATTCGGATGCCTCCATTTCACCGTTTTCGTATTCAGTCGAGTCGTTATCAAATCTGAAAGTAAGATTAAGATAACCGACACCCATCTTTTCAAGTATCGTCGGCTTCAAATCGCAAGCCGAATCCGCAAATATTCTGTAATTAACCATTCTGCTTATACCTCTTTCATTAAACTATTATTGACAAAAATACTATTATCATATACTTTCCGCAACGTTTTGTAAATTATCGCTTATTTTGGAAAGCTGAGCGTAAAATATTGCACGCTCGGCGTCGGTGAGTCCGTCGCTGACCGCATCAAGAACCGCATCAATCCTCGCGCAAAGCGTTTTTCCTATTTTTTCACCTTCTTCGGTAAGAGAATACAAAAGCTTGTATTGCTTTTTGCTAAACGGTACTATCAAGCCGAGCGTCTGAAGCTCCTCGATTCTGCGCGATACCGCCGCCTTATCGGCCAAACAAATCTCGGAAAGTGCTTTGAGGACAAGCTCCCCTCCTTGTAAAGATGATAAATGAACTGAACGTGTGAGCTTTTGAGCTTGAATTGTCCCATTTCGTGCGTTTTGAGCTTTCGGATATTTTTGTTGATTTTCGTTATCAAAGTACTAAACGTTACATATCGATTCATTATTACCTCCGGGTTTTGTTGATATATCAACAATCTTATTATAGCATAAATATCCGATAAAGTCAATAATTGTTATTCACAGTCGTGTATATAAAAAAGCTTACGTTCGACATCTCGTTTCTATTTATCAAACGTAAGCTTTTATGTGTATTAAGTTAGTTAGTCCAAATCCTCAGCCACGTTCTCTGCTCCGACGTCAAGCGACTCGGGATGCAACAGATATCTTTTGAGCTTTTTGAATGCGGACGCATAGTAATAACCGTCGCAAATACGCTCGTCTGTTACGACCTTAAGCGTTACGAAATGGTGCTGTTCTCTCGTTCCGTCACGCTTTATCGCATCAGCCGTGAAAATAC
>JAZNFU010000199.1:0-3459 GCA_045576135.1 Eubacteriales bacterium | reverse complement strand
GCCTTATAGCCAAGTCCTCTTATAGCCTCTATTTCAAAATCGTCCCAGCCTTCAAATCTCTTTCTAAGCCTTCCCACGTGGGTTGTAACGGTTTCGCTACCCGTATCGCAATCAACACCCCAAATTTCGTCCATAAGCTGTATTCTCGTAAATATCCGTCCGGGGTAAGAGAGCAGCTTATAAAGAAGCATAAATTCCTTTACGGGAAGCTCGATACTCTCCCCTGAGCGACTGACGGTCATACCGTCGTAATCGAGCGTCACCTCGCCTATCTGAATTTTCCGCTCGCTCGCTATTTGCGCGCGCCGCAAAAGTGCCTTTATTCTGAACAGCATTTCCTCATCGTCCACCGGCTTCGTCATATAATCGTCCGTGCCCGACATAAACCCAAGCTTCTTGTCCGCGGGCAGTTGCTTTGCCGAAACCATAAGTATGGGAATGTTATTCCCCGCCTCTCTTATGCTCCGCGTAAACTCGTAGCCGTCCATTTTCGGCATCATTACGTCAAGCACGACGAGGTCAACGTGGACCCTATTCATTATATCCATAGCCTCCTCGCCGTTTTTGGCTAAAGATACCTTATAATTCGCCGCAAGAAGCACCGCCTCAAAAAACATTCTTGTGTTTTTATCGTCGTCAACCACAAGTATGTGAAACATTTTCCAAAATCTCCTCGGTATTTTTCATTGTCATTTTCGGTCTGTATTCCACGACCTCGTAATCGCTGTATTTGGACTTATCGAGCATAAAGGCGTAAACCTTGTCGCGCAGATTTTTTCTCGCGGCAGCACCGACGAGTCCATCGTCCGCAAAAAGCGGCTCACTTATATGCACCGTTATATTCGCGCGTCGCAAAAAGGAAAGAAATCCCCTCGGCGCAGTATACGCGGTGAATATCGCAAAGGTCGGAGAACCATTTTTTATGGGATAGTGAAACGAGGTATCGGAAAAATTGCGCACACCGTTATAATACGGCCAGATATGCGCCTCGGGATAGACCGTGATATTATCACTTTTGCTGTGATAATCTATAACCTCGGAAAACTTTTTAAGTCCGCGCGCCCCCTCTGCAACAGGGACAGCGCCGAGCATTTGCACGATATTTTTAAGCCCGGGTATAGACACGGTATCGTTTGCCACTATAATGCGGTTTCGCCTCGGGAGTGAGAGCATATTCGGCGTGAAGGCATCCACCCAACCCGTGTGATTTCCGTATAAAAAACAAGGAGTTTTACGGTATGGGCGAAGCGCTGACTTGTTAACGTAGCGCACACCGAGTATAACCCTTGTGTAAAACCATATAATTGGAACTGCAACGAAATAATACAAGGAAAAAGCGCAGGCGTTCCAAATCCAAGACTTGTGCAAATACTTAAAGTTCCCGTCTACACGGCGATGCTTCAAATTCATCCTTGCAAAATCGTTATTCAATTCATCGTCGTAGTAAAAGACCTTTTTCGGCTTTGACATAAGTACCTCTTTGAGAATATATTCTACCGTAAAAATTATAAAACTTTCCAGAACGATTGTCAATAAATAACGCGAATAATAGTAGAATTTTCAGGAGGGCGAAGCGTTTGTCTTTACTCACCCACAGCAGCGTAGCCGTTATCTTTGAAAGTGAGATTATTTACGGCGGATTGCAATTTGCTGAATTTCAAGCTAATTTGGTATCCCCCTCTCTTTGCCTCGTTATATGAAAAAACTTCCCCTCTCGGAGAAGTTTTTTGCCTTTATGGATTCAGCGTGTAATATACGCACTGTGTAAGCGTAAGTTCAGTGCCGTATCCGTAGTTTTCGGTGCTGAGCCAAGTGTCAGTCGAGAATGAGTTAAAGTCCGAATTAGCAGAATACTTTACTGCCTGCGCCGCACCAACGTAGCTGCCGATCTTTACCCACTGATTTCCGGTGTAATCATATACAGGATAATAGGTGCTTGCGTTTACTCTGCTCGTAGGATTCGAGGTTAAATAATATCTGTTGCTCCTTTTATAAACCTCAACCTCATATCCCGACGGACTACCGTCATTCACAACGTAGTGATATACGGGATATTTCCTGCCGTTATAGGTATACGTCTTTTGCTCGGTTGGTTGTCTCGTATACACTGTTGCGTGCACGGGTATAAATGAGCCGTTGTTTATGGCCGTCTGCGTAATTTCAACGTTAGTCGAGAAAAGAATAACCTCAGCCCCCTGACGATATTGGTTCTCGCCGCCCCAACCGTTATTACCGTTCATATAAAAGGATATACCGGTCGTTACATCGCTGTCAACATTTTCACGCTTTAGCATCATATCGTAATAGGGATTTTCCTTTTGCTCAGCGGCAAAAGCCTCGTCAAACAGTGCCAAAACAGCCGCAACGTCGTCACCGTCATCCTGCATCGTACCGATGTAAGAATCGTTACGGTAATTTATAGAGTCGCTGTCGTCAAACGCCGCCATAAGAACGTTAAAGGAAGTATCATAAGACACTCCGTTTATCTTAATATCCTCGTGAAGCTCTATTTTATTATTCAAAATCGCCTCGAACTTTTCAGCGACCGACATCATTTCTTCCTCGTCAAGCTCTAACCAAGGGAAAAGCGACATCGTAATATTCTGTCTGAGATTCCGAGCGGGATCCTCCGCGTAATTCCAAGAGGCATACACCTCAACGCTCGATGCAATTACCAAAAAAGACAAAAGGAGGGCCAAAAGCTTAAATTTCATAATAATACCCTCCTTTACATCATAATATTATAATTCAGTTGTTAAATCTGATTGTATTCAAATTAAGTGGGACGGAATAGTAATTGAAAATTATTTCCAATCCGTCCAAGTCGGATAGCGCCAGTTTGTAACGATAGAAAGTCTGTGGCGCATTTCGTCAAGCAGCATTTTCTCAATAAGCGGTGCCGCAATCATTGCATAAAGCACCAAAATGAAACAAACCCAACCGGCAGGTGACTGCATAAAGGTTATAAAGCTACCGACGTATTTAATACGGTCGCCTTCATAGATAGCTCGCATCTGCGAATACTTAACTGGGTAAAAATCACGGCTACCTACCGAGTCACCCTGCGTCCTGAAAAGACGCTCACTGTGCTGTTCATTAGGCTCTTCTATTTCTACGATACGGTGAATAATAAACGAGCCGTCGCGCTCGTAAACCACGATATCGTAAAGCTCCAAATCCTCCTCGGCGGGAAGCGGACGGGTTATTATAAGATCGAATATCTCAAACTGATCGTTAAGGTCGTTTTCAAAGAGATATTCGTTCTTCTCGTTTTTCGTTGACATCGACGAGCTTTTTACAACTTTAAGGCTCGATTGACCCAAATCAAACTCGCTATCGGTACAGTAAACGAAAATCGAAAAAGCTAAAGCTAATGCAAAAATCACAAAAAGAACGGCAGAAAAGGCCCTCTCGACAACTTTCGCTTTCGAGCGGGGTCTGTTAAGATATCTTTTTTTA
>JAZNFU010000198.1:0-7407 GCA_045576135.1 Eubacteriales bacterium | reverse complement strand
CTATAAAGCGTGCGCTGACTGCACCAACATTGCCGTTTTACACGGCGAATTGCGAAATTACGCGCCCGACGCGATACCTCCGAGGGAAGCTGCGGGGCGCGGCATAGATTATATAGCGCTCGGTCACTATCACAAGTATTCCGTGACTAAAATCGACGAAAAAGCGCTCGCCGTCTACTCCGGAGCGCCCGCCGCACGCGGATTTGACGAAACCGGAGTGCTCGGATACGTCATCGTCAACACGGATACGCTTCCGGTATCACACGAGTTTCATCCGCTTGAGGACCGCAGAATATACGACCTGTCCGTAGGAATAGGCGACGCCGTCCGCACGGTTGATATTGCCGCTCGCATAGAGCAGGCGTGCATCGGCGTCGGCAGCTGTGACCTGCTTCGGATAACTCTTATCGGGGCGCGGCCGCTTGAGCTTAAGCCCGACGTGCACGCACTCACCGATTTGTTTTCTCACAAATTCTGGTACTTTGAGCTTCGGGACGAAACGAGAGCCGAAATAGACGTTGAAAAGGTAAAATACGATAAAACCCTGAAGGGTGAATTTATCCGTCAGGTTTTGAAGGACGAGTCGCTCTCTGATAAGGATAAAGAAAAAGTAATTGATTTTGGCATACGAGCGCTTATGGGCGAAATTCCGGATGCCGAGTGAAACGGAGGAGGCCGAAAATGAAATTAATCGAATGCTACGTTGAAAATTTCGGCAAGCTGTCAGCCTACCGTTTGAAATTCAAGGACGGGCTCAACGCCTTCGTTCAGGAAAACGGCTACGGCAAAACAACTCTGACCGAGTTTATCAAGGCTATGCTCTACGGTCTTGGCGACACGAAAAAGGGGGATATTCTCGAAAACGACAGACGGCGATATACCCCCTGGGGCGGCGGTGTATGCGGCGGTTGGCTGAGCTTTTCCGAAGGTGGTAAAGGATACCGAATTGAGCGCACCTTCGGGCAAAAGGCTCAGGACGACACCTTTGCTCTGTACGATTTGACCCTCGGCAAGCCGACCGACGATTACAGCGAAAATATAGGCAGAGAGCTTTTCGGGATTGACAAAGAAGGCTTTTTGCGTACCGTCTTTCTTTCCGAGCAAAACTTAAGCGGAAAAAACGACAACAAAAGCATCTCAGAAAAGCTGTCCGACACCACCGGAGTCGATTACGATATGGGTGCTATGGACGAGGCTATCAAGCTTCTTGAGGACAGAAGAAAATTTTACTACAAGCGCGGCGGCAGCGGAGAAATATCCTCGGTTGAGGCCGATATACGCCACGCCGAATCCGAGCTTTCGCGTTTTGACGCGTTAAGGGACGACACGGCGAAGCTACGCGAGCGTATGACGCAGATAAACGAACAAATGAACGAGCTTGCGAAGCAACGCGCGGTTGCGGAAAGGCACGCCGAGCAAATCAGCCGCGAGAACGAAAAACGCATACTCAGGGACCACTACAAAAAGCTTTCAATAGAGAACGCACAAAAAAAGGAGCGTCTTGCGACGCTTAACGCTTTTTTCAAAAACGGCGTTCCCACAGCGGAGCAGATACGCGATGCTCAAATGTCAAAAATCCGCAGCTCCGACCTGTACCGCAACGCCGAGTCGACGCTTAAAAACGAGAAGCTTGACAAGCTTAAAGCGCTCTTTGACGGTGTTAAGAGAGAGGATATAGACGAGGCACTTCAAGCTCTCGCACCGCAAAGAAAAAGCGCGGCAACACAGCTTCCGGCTCTTCTCGTTTTGGCGTTTTCGGTGCTCGGCGCGGTTGTATTGTTTATCAAGCCTATCATTTCAATCTTCGCTTTTGCTGCCGCTTTTGTGGCGCTTTTGCCAATTATAGTTGTCAAAACAAGAACAAAGAAACCCAAGCTTGCAGAAAACGCAGAAAAATTAATTTTGGAATTTGGGGTTGAAAGAAGCAGCGTCGGCTTACAAAGAATATACAGCGAGCTTGCGGCGTACGAGCTTTTATTAGCCGATGAACAGAAAAAGAACGACTACCGCGAGAAAGCGCTCAAGGAAGCCGCTGAGCTTGCCGATTTATCCGAGCGCTTCTTACGCCTTTACCCGACCGTATCCGACCATCCGTTCGAGGAAATAAACGCCCTTTTGGTAGAGCGCGAATCGATAATCAGAATTCTGTCCGAGTTTTCCGAGGATATTGAAAAATACGCCGCCGAAGCCGAGCCGCAGGCTCGGACGGACGTAGTGCAAATATCGCTCTCCGACGTCATAGAGCAGCAAAGCAGACTCGAATCAGAGCGAGCACAGCTTCAGCGCAGAATTTCGCTTGCCGAGGATGAGCTTTTGCGTGAGGAGGAGGTTTACAACGCCTACGATGAAAGCAAGAGCAAGCTTGAAGCTTACCGACACAACCTTTTTTGTATTCAAAAAGCCGCGGCTCATCTTGAAGCGGCGAGGGACGCTATGACAGCCCGCTATCTTACGAAAACGAAAGCCGCGTTCGAAAAATACGCCTCGCTGATAGGCGGCGACGACGGAGAGTACATTATGGATACGTCCTTTGAAATCTCCAAGAGCGAACACGGCGCGGCAAGAAAAAGCGATCATTACAGCCTTGGCACGAGAAATACCCACTACCTCGCCACGAGGCTTGCGCTGATAGACGCGCTGTACGAGAGCGCCACGCCGTTTCTCATACTTGACGACCCGTTTATCAGCTTTGACGACGCTCGCGCAAAGCGCGCGCTGTCCGTATTGAAAAAGCTTTCGGCGCATCGCCAAATAATTTATTTCACCTGCTCGGAATCAAGAACGATTTGATCACTTTGCGGGTGCTGAAGAAATAACGAAGAACACTCCCCGACTTAACGGTTGCACTGGCAGCCGCACCGCTAAGCGCGTGTCAGACGCACCGCGCACGAGCCGAGCGACGCTTTTTGCCCGTTTTTCGGGGTTCTTTATTTTTATTTTCTACAAATCGCATTAAACTTTTTTGTACATTCCTACAAAATTCTCGCTCAGCGATAAAAAAATTCGTCATTTTGTTGAAAAAGTATCTTTATTATGTTAAAATAAATAAAAAACTTTTGGAGGATTACTATGGCACTCAAAAAGATTATTTGTTTGATACTTATGGTAGCTCTGTCGGTGTTCTGTATCGCTTCGTGTAACACCACACCCGACACACCCGATACAGAGAAGACCATCACGGATATCGAGCTTGTCGCAGGTTCGGTCAAAACGACCGTAAACGTCGGCGAAAAGCTTGATACCTCAAACCTTAAGATTAAGGTTACATACAGCGACGGAAGCACGGCGCAGGTAGCGTCCAATCAGCTGACGATAGGCAGGATTGATACGGGCGTTGCAGGCGTGAAGAAGCTTTCCGTTACTTACGAGGGCTTCACCAAGAACTTCGACATCACGGTAAACGCCGCTGCAGCACCGGTTGAACCCGTCGTAACGTCCATCACCAACCTCAGCGGATTCCCCACCGCCCTCTCAATCGGTGACACCTTCAGCGCCGCTGCACTTACCGCAAAGGTTACGTACAGCGACGGCACGAGCAAGACGCTCGGACTTGCCGACGGTCTGATACTCGGCGGCGACACCGTTAACACGGCAAAGGGCGGTACATACTACATAACCGTTTCCTATAAGGGTGTAATCGCTACTCCCGTAGCGGTAACGGTATCCGCAACGATTACGGGCATCGAGTTTGACGAGGCTTCCTTCAATACCGTTTTCTATCAGAACGATACGGTTAATCTCGCCGCAATCAGAGTATACGCCGTATACAACGATTCATCGAGAGTTCGTATTGCCAACAGCGACCTCGTAATCAACACGGATGCGATAACGACCGATACGATTGGTGGGCGAAGCTTCACTATTTCTTACACCGTAAGCTCCGAAACCTTCACCGACACCGTTACTTACTCGGTTGTTAAAAAGGTTGTTAGAATAGAAATCGACGAGTCCACGGTTGTCAATACCGTACTTCTTAAAGAATCGATTGATACGAGCAGCATCGTCGTAAGCGTTGTCTATTCGGATGAAACGTCCGAGCCGCTTTCCTATTCGGCACTCCAATTCAGCAACGTCAACACCTCTGTTGCCGGCGAAAAAACTCTTACCGTAAGATACGGCGAGTTCACCGATTCGGTTACCATCACGGTAGAGCCTAAGCTTTCGGGTATCGCTTACAGAGGCGACAAGCTTCAGTTCATACAGTTCGTAGAGGGCAGCAGCAAGAATCCCGAAATCGCAAGTGAAAGATTTGCACAGTACGTAGTTGACGGCGTTATCGTAATCGAGCTTATCTACGACAAGGGTAACGACAACTACGCAAGAGAGCAAAAGACCATAACCTCGCTTGACGAAATTGATTATCTTGACCTTGACGTAAGCAACACTACCGACGAAGCATACATTCATATTTATTATAACGGCTTTGATGCAAACATCGAGTATTCGGTAATAAGATATCTCGACAGCATCGTTATTTCGGAAAACAGCAGCTTCGTTTCCTCCATCGGACATAACGACGACGAGCTTGAAGCGCTCTCGGGTATCGCTATGACCGCCGTTTACAGTAACGGTGAGACGGAGGAAATCAGCAAGGACGATCTTCTTATAGAAAACTTCTCCACCAAGACCGTCGTAGCAGAAGCGCAAATGACTATAAGCTACGCGAACGCTTACGGTGCCGCAAGCACTACCGTTTCCTACGAGATATACAAGAAATTCGCATCCTTGGTATTCGCTGATACCGACTATATCACGGTTTACAAGCCCGGTCAGGCTATCTCGGATGCTACTACGGTAGCCGCAATGGTTATATACAGCGACGGCACGTTCGATACGGTAACCGCAACTCTCGATGCGTTCACCTTCGACACGTCGACCATAGAAGGCGCACAAAAGGAAATTACCTTCTTCTACGTTGATGCAGGCGAAACAACTCGCACCGGTAGCGTAGTCATCGAGGTTCTCAAGGTTGCAGGATACGAAATTTCCGGTCTTGACACCTACGTTCCCTATTGGAACAGCAACGAGGAAATCGAAGCAGGCTACGTTGACGCACTTATCAAGGCGGCAGACGTTTCGGTTACGGTAATCTTCGAGAATGCAAGCGGCGAGCAGACGACGGAAACACTCGCGGCAATAGACGTCCTTCTCAGTCACGATATCGATATCAAGACTCCCGACACCTACGCAATCAGCGTTGCAACGGCCAACTATGGAATCGCTACTACCGAGATAACCGTTGGTCCTGAGCTTGCCGCAATCGAGCTTGTAAGCTCTACCACGGTATACTTCCAGAACGGTACTCTCAGCCTTGGCACTATAGTAATTAAAGCTATTTACCACGACGGAACCGAAAAAGAGTTCGCCTACAATCAGATCGCTGACGCTCTTACAGCTGACGGATTCGATTCCTCCGAAATCGGTACCGATAAGGTTTATACACTCACCTACACGGAAAACGGAGCTTCCGCAAGTGTCGAAGCTACCTACTCCGTATACGAGAAATACGATGAGGAAACGACCGACTTCCGCTTCATCGTAACCAGCCAGACTATAGCAATCGGTGACGCATTCGATATCCATCAGTACGGTAGATTCGTAGTCAACGGCGCGGACGTAACCGAAGATGCAGATTTCGTTCTCGACTGCAAGTATGATGCAGACGAGCCGCTCGCCGGAATTTACACCATCACAGCATCCTACAGAGGATTGACCTCTCAGATGCAGCTTAAGGTTGTTATCGAGATAGAAAACGGAAGCGGTGACAACGTAACCGATAAAACAGCGTAAGCAATACGCAAAAATAAGACAAAATCAAGCAAATTTTAGGAGGTTAATATGACACTTAGGAAAGCCTTGTGTCTTGTTTTCGCCCTGTTGTTCTGCGCTGCGCTTGCAGTTTCCTGCAACAATACGCCATCCGAAACTCCGCCCGCAAACAACGAGGTAAAGCTCACACGAATAGAAATCATTGACGGAACCGTAGAAACCGAATGCTACGTCGGAAACGAAATAGACTTGTCCGGAATTCAGGTTCGAGCACATTACAGCAACAATTCCAAAAAAACTATAGCAACCGAGGAGCTTTCGATAGTTTCTCCGCCTGACACCTCGAAAGAGGGTCAGACGATGCTGATAGTTGGATACGGCGGACTTACCGCAAGCGTATACATTACTGTCAACGAAAGCTTTATGACGAGCATCAGCGTTAAGGGATTTGAATCCACCTACGTTTACGGCTCTACAATCAGTACCGAAAACGTGGTTATTACCGTTAACTACATTAACGGCACGTCGGTAGATATTCCTTACGGCCCCGGACTCGGTATCGAGCTTACCATTCCCAGCACCTTCATTATCGGTCCTGCACAAATCGACGTTAAATATCAGGATTTGAAAAAATCCGTTGATACGGAGATTATAGATCCCTTGCTCAGCATTGCGCTTGACACTCCTTACCGCACCTTCGCTTTTAGAGAGGGTTACAATCAGAACGCCATCAAGAATATACTCGCGAACCTCAAGGTTAACGCTACTTACACCAGCGGTGCTGTAGTAGTTCTCGGACGCGACGACGTTCAGATAGCTTATTCGCAGATTGATACCACGGCTCCCACGACCGAAAACAAAACCTTCAATATCGCCTACGGCGGATTTATGATTCAGGCATCCTACTCGGTTTCCGGTTCATCTACATTCACAGCGCTTACGCTTGATCCGACGAACGAGTTTGCATTATCTTATCTGCCGGGTGCCGTGCTTGACGATTTGTCCAAGCTTAAGGTTAAGGTTGTATGCAGCGACGGTACTACGATAGACGCCGTTGGAATCGATAACGAAAAGCTCAAGATTACCGGATACGAGGATCTTGACATTTCCGAAATCGGCGCTCACTCGTTCGACGTTGCTTACGTAGACGGTGACGACAGCGTTGCGCTCACCGTTACTCTGAACGTATACGGAATTAAATCCGTGTCGGTCAGCGGTATCAAGACCGCTTATTCGGTTGGTGACAAGTTCGACGACACCTACGCGGGCGTACAGGTTACTATCACCTACGATAACGGCGAGAGCGTAACGGTTGATTTCGCTAACAAGGATAGCAACGCCGCTATTATTTCCGATAAGCTCGTAGTTGTCGGAAGCGTTGACACGGAAAACCCCGGTTACAATTACATTGCGTTCAAGTATATTGATACCGAATCCGAGGTAATAAAAATAGCGGTTGCTTACGACATCTACCCCGACACCGACGGTGACTCAAACGTTACCGAAAAAGCACCCACCAATCCCTAATTAAACAAAAATGAGGGGCTGTCGCATTTAGGCAGAACCGAATAAAAAACGGCAGAAACATTGTCATAAAAAAAGTGTTTCTGTCGTTTCTTTATGCAAATTTAAGAAATT
>JAZNFU010000197.1:0-12095 GCA_045576135.1 Eubacteriales bacterium | reverse complement strand
CCAAAAGGAGAGCTTAATTTATGAGCGAGCTTAATAACGGCACGCACTCCTCGGGCGCGGAGCAGGCACCCACCCCAAATCAGGAGCAAAGCGTGGAGCAGACACCCACCGCGGAATACGGAGAATTCGGCGCGTCAGGGGAGCTTGGCGCGGCACGCGGCAGCACGAAAGACACAGCAACGAACCTCGCAGGAGCAGCCGCGCACGAGGGCGAATACGAGGGCGCGGAAGCCGATAGCGTGGCAGAGGACGGCGAGGAATACGTAAGTAACTTGGCAAAGGGTTACAGCGAGGAATACGCGGACGGCTACGGTGCCGATTACGGAACGGAAGAAGGCGGCGCAGCGCTCACCGAGGACGAGCCAACCGACGCACGAAGCGCCGACGCCGCATACGGCAACGACGGCACGGAAGCCGATAGCGCACGAAGCGACGCCGACTACGCGGCGCTTGCCGAGGCAGACCTTCAGAGCTTGAAAAAGGAGTTCTACGAGGCGCGCTCGCTCGGCAGCATCGCCGAGCTTGACAACCCAACTCGCTTCGCCGAGCTTCGCGAGCTTGGGCTTACGCCGCGCGAGGCGTACCTCGCAACGCAGAGGGCAAAAAGAGCACCCGACAACAAGGGGCACCTGCACGGCACGCTCCCGAAAAGCATCGGCTCGCCCGGCTTGTCAATGAGCCGCACAGAGCTTCACAATGCACGCGAAATCTTCTCGGGAATGAGCGACTCGGAAATCCAATCGCTCTACAAACGCGTGTCAAAACCGCACGATATGTAAAGTTTTAATTACATATTAAAGTAAAAACCACCGTACTACACCACTCAGCCGACAGCTTACGCACTCAAAAAACGAACGGAGTTTTTCTATTAATTATACATTTTGTTTGAGTTAGCTATAAGCAAACCGGCTTCACAAACATCACAACAAAGCCGCTTATTCAATGCCGCAGGCAATTCACGCGCTCAGCGCAATTCACGGCGCAAGCCAATTCACGCCCGAACGGGCAATTCACGCGCACAGCGCACTGCGTTCATGCCAAAATAAACCGGCTTAACAAAAGAAAGGAAATAAGATACTACTATGATAATCTACTCTAAATCCTCCGGCGTCAACAACGCCGCAATAGGCAAGCTCGAAACCCCCATAAAAATGATTATCGAGCACGAAAGCGATATCCTCACCAAAAAGGGAGGCATCTGCGACTGGCTCTTTAATATCGAAAAGAGCAACAAATTCGGCGAAACCATCGTCGGTCAGAACGAGTTTGACGTCTTCCAAGCGACAGCAGAGGGCGACGCCGCCGAGGGTGACACGATAAGCGAAACCTATCGCAAGTTCATCGAACACATTCAGTTTATGAAGGAGTTTACCATCACCGCAGAGATGATGGAGGACGCAAACTGGGGTGTTGCGGCAGACGCAAAGCGCAGAGCCGAGAACTTCACAAGAGCCTACTACAAGACTATGCACAAGATTTGCGAATACGCGCTCTCACACGCGACGGCAAAGACCGGCAGCTTCGCAGGTGCGGACGTCGACCTTACCGCTCCCGACTCACAGCCGCTGTTCTACAAGTCGCACACCTGGGGCGCAGGGGACACCACCGGTACTCAGTCCAACTTCTTCTACGGCAGTATTTTCAAAAACGGCACTACCCCCTCCGCCGCACAGTTTGAGGAGGCTCTCTCAGAGCTTGCCGTTAAGATGAGAAACTTCAAGGACGAAAACGGCGAGCCTCTCGGCTACACCGCCGACACCATCATTCTCCCCGGCAACCGTCCCACCGCAGAAGCTATCGCAAAGAAGGTTTGCGGCACTCCGGGCGCGCTCGGCAACGGCTACAACGATATCAATCTCCAGTACGGAAACTGGAACATCATCGTTATGCCCGGCTGGCAGGCGGATGACGACCGTCTTATGATTATGTCCTCTGAGGCTAACAAGAATCTTTCGGGAAATATGTTCTTCAACAGAGTTCCTCTCACCGTTTCAAGCTGGGTCGACAACCACACCGGCAACTACGTCTGGAACGGCAGATGCCGCTTCGGCGTCGGCTTCGGCACCTACAAGCACATTATGCTCGCGGTTGATTCGTCAAGTGCGGTTGAGGGTGCAACGGCGCTTTAATTTTACGAAAATCACCCCTGGTGCGTCGGGGCTGCGTCCCCGACGCACAAAGCAGAAAACGAGGCTGTGCGCGGCGGCTTGCACACCCAGCCAAAGCCCCGGGCGAATAGGTTTTATATACGGTGAGCCGATTTTCCCTTTCGGGCGAATGCTGCCCCAAGCCGAACGCTTTTTTCGGAAAATAATACGCAAAAAGGCGAACTATCAAAGAAAAATACGTGCAAATACGCCAAATTATATAACTTTTTGTGTGTTTTCCGCGAAGCGACAAGCCGTGGGGCAGCCCCGCGCACAAGCCAAAAAAGGAGATAACCAATGACACTTGAAAACTTAAAGGACGAGGTTGCGGCGCTCGCGTTCGAGGAGGGGCTGACGCTCTCGCGCGCCTTTATCGCCTCGGCAAACAGAGCGCTGACGACCATCTTCACCGAGCGTCCCGTGGCGCGCACGGTTAAAATCTACGCGGCAGACGAGCCGCCCACCCTCCACGTCTCGCGCATCTATCACGCGTGCGGCGAAGCTATTACGCAAAGGCTCACGGGGCGCGCCTACAGCTTCCGCGTTTGCGGCAAGGGAAGCTTCACTCTCACGGACGGAATAGTCAAAAGTGAAAAAAGCTTCGATACCGAAAACGGACTTTTCCGCGGATTTCTGAACACCGACTCGGCGAGCATAAGCTTCGAGGGCGAGTACGCCTATCGGATATTTGACCTCGTTTGCTACGGCGAAATCCGCTCGGGAGAGGTTGAGGATATTCCCGAATACACCCCGACGGTAAGCTTTGACCTTAACGAAAAATTCGGCGATTTTCTCGCACCTCTTCTGCCGCCGAGAACGAAAGACGGAGCGATGGCGGGTGCCACGCTGCAAAACGGCACTCTCACCCTCCCACGCGGAAAATACGACGAAATATACGTCACCTACGCAAGACTCCCACGAAAAATCAGCGCTGACGAGGTGAGCCGTGAAATAGATATTTCGGGTGAATGCGCACCGCTTCTCTCGCTTCTTTGCGCGGCGTATCTTTGGCTTGACGAGGACCCCGAAAAAGCGCAGTACTATATGTCCGTATACAAATCCGAGATGAGCTTTATCAGGCGGTACAACGGCTCGATATCAGCCGACGAATATCAGGACGTTACGGGGTGGGCGTGATGAGCGTTAAGAAAAGCTACACCTCAAAAAAGAGCGAATACACCGCTACCTATCGGGATATGCTCGGCGTGGATTTTTCCACGGAGGGCGCGGGAATTTCAACACGCCGCTTTGCCTACGCCGAGAATATGTACCGCGATTACGAGGGCGGCGGCGCGGCGCTCACAGAAAGCATACCCGGCTTTCGAAAAATACTTGAAACCGGGAAAAGAATAAACGGAATTTACTCGCGCCACAGCGCAAATTCGGGCGTTCATATAGTGATTCACGCGGGCGACTCGCTCTACACCCTACCCCTCTCGGAGCTTGACTCGGCAGGCGAGCTTTCCCCGATATTCACCGCGGTGGACGAGAAAAGCCACGCGCGAGCCTTCGGCTCAACCCTTTACGTCTTTGACTCGGCGGGAATTATCGCGGTTTCGGACGAGGGTGCGGTGAGAGCTTCCGACGAGGGCGAGCTTGCGCCCTACGTCCCGACGACCTACCTTAACGGGCGCGAATTCGAGCAAAGAAATCTTCTCACCCCAAAATTTTCCGAGCGCACCTTTATCGGCAGCTGCTCGGAGTACGGTCACGGCACGAGAGGCTTTTCCTACGAGATACTCTCGGAGGCTGACGGCTTTGCCAAGCTCACCTCGGGCGGCGGCGCGTCGGGCGTGATTTACGTCCCCTCGCTCGTCAAAATAAACGGCACGCACTACACGGTAAGCGAGATTGGCGCGGGCGCGTTTCGGGAAAACACCGCTATAACCGAGGTTCATATTTCGGAGGGCGTTCGCGTCATAGGAAAGCAGGCGTTTGCCGACTGCAGCTCGCTTTTGCGCGTCTTTACCCCCGACTCAATCGAGGAAATTTGCACCTCGGCGTTCGAGAACTGTGTAAATCTTGAAAAATTTCACCTCGGCGGCGGTATGAAAAGATACGGAGCTAAGGTTTTCCTCGGCTGTGAGAAGCTTTCGGAGCTTGAATACGCGATGAATCTCACGGCGTACGCGGAGATAGAAAACCAAAGCGAGAACCTGAATTTCACCGTTCTTCTCAACAAATCAAACCTCACTCGCGCGGTGGAAATACCGATACACACACCGACCGAGTGCGTGAGCCGCGTAACGCTTGACGGCGCGGATATCGCGTACGCGCTGATACACGACGGCACGCTCGCCGAGGCCGTCGTTATAGAAACCGACGACAAATACACCCTCGAGGGCCACGAGCTTGAGATTTTCGGACTCGTGTGCGACCGCGACCCGAGGTCCTCGCCCACCGTCCCCGATTTTCTGCTCGATTGTGATATCGGCGCACGCGAAGCTATTATCGGCTGTCGGGTGTCCGAGTCCTTCGACGGCAGAATATTTCTTTCGGGAAATCCCGCGCTTCCGAACGCGGTCTTCTGGGCGCAGAGGGATTCGACCGGCAGGGTAAATCCGCTCTATTTCGGCGCGCTCAACTACTTCACCGACGGCGTCGGCGGCTACACCGTCACCTCGCTTCTCGCCGCGTCGAATATGCTCGCTGTCTTCAAAAGCGGCGACGACGGCTGCGGCAGTATTTTCTATCACACGGCACAGGACACGGAAAGCGATATCACACCGAGAATATACCCCGTCGCCTACGTTCATTCGGGGCTGTATTCTAACGGCCCCTCGATATCCTTCTTCGACGACCCGCTTTTCGTAAGCCCAAAGGGCGTATGCTCGCTTGAAAAACAATCGATAAACCTTGAGCGCAGCATCGTCTGCCGCTCGCACAACGTCAACGCAAGGCTCCTTCGGGAAAAGGCGTCGAAAATCAGGCTCGCCGAGTGGTGCGGCTATCTCGTCGTGCTCGCCGAGGGGCGTGTCTACCTTGCCGACTCGCGCGCTACCTTTACTCACGCGACGGGCGGGGTGGAATACGAGTGGTACTACCTCGAGGGCGTCGGCACCTATAAAAACGACCGCCCGGTATACGCCTACGCCTCGGTCGCGCACGAGGGCTTTGAGTGCCGTGGGGGGCGCGAAAAAATCGACTCCTCGGGAGTCTATTCAACCACGGTCGGCGAGGATACCGTATACTATCTTCCCACCGAGGACGGCAAAAAAATCGAGCTTACGAGAACGGGCGAGATGACTGGGGGCGATTTCTCGGCGGCAACCGAGCTTCTCACGGTCAGCGGCTATCTCATATTCGGAACGGCGAGCGGCGACGTTTGCGTATTCAATAACGACAAGCGCGGAGTGCCGCCCGAGCGTATTCGCTCGCTGCCCGATTTCGACGCGGCAGAGTACGAGAGCCGTATGGGACGGCGCATACACACCGACTACTATTCCTTTGCAAATCACGCGCCGCGATACGCGTTAATCACCGCTTTTGACAACTGTGGTTTACCTAATTTGACAAAATCGACGGTAAAGAACTCGTTTGCGGTGAAGTGCCGCGCGTTCACATCGAGCAATCTTATATGCGAGGTTGGCACGGACAAGGACGGATATTCGGAAACCGCGAGCTTCCCGGCGGGTGAGCTTGACTTTTCCTCGCTCGACTTCTCCACCCTCTCGGCAAACACCTCCGGGTCCTTCACCGTGCCTATCGCGGAGCGCGAGCGCGGCTGGGTTGAAAAGCAGATAGCCTTCTATTCGGACGAGTATTCCTCCCCCTTTGGAATTTACTCGATAAGCTATCGCTTCACGCTAAAGGGAAACGTAAAAAAACAGTAAAAAGGAGCAACAAATGATAAGCAAAATACTTACGGCGGAGGTTGAGCCGAGGCGCATATCCTCGCTTCCGACCCGCCCCACCGCGCCGACCTCGTTCGGCGGCCGCGGCTACACCGCCACCGAGATGAAGGAGGCGTTTGACCGTCTTCCGCTTCTGATTATAGAAAAATTCAACGCGCTGATAGACTCGCTCAGCGAGGGCGGCGAGGGGAGCGTCTGTGCGGCTATTCCGAGCGGCATTTCGGACGGACACACGCTCGCCGAGCTTTTAGCCGATATAAAAAACGGCAGCTTCGCGTCCTATCTTGACGTTTACGGAAAGACGCTTACCGAAAGGCTTGAGGGCATTCTCGGCGACCTTACCCGAATAAAGCGGGATTTGGGCGACGGCTACTCGGGCACCGAATATATAACCCTCGATTGCGGAGGACCGAGGGAGAGAATGGAGGCGATGGAAAATGCCGAATAAGGTAAAGCACCTGCGCGGCACGGATGCCGAGTGGGCGGAAAACGATATAGTTTTGGAGGACGGCGAATTCGCGCTTGCGATAAGCGAGCGCGGCAGATACCGACTCAAAATAGGCAACGGAGTGAACAAATTCTCCGAGCTTGAAATGTACGGCGGCGAGGTGAGAAGGCTGCCCGAGGGTGCGCTCGTCCTCAGTCACGGTCACGACGTTCGCCTCGGCACGCGCAGCTCGCTCTCTCTTACGCTCACAGAGCCATACGACGACGATTTTTACGCGGTAGCGACCTTTGATTCGCCCGACACTCCGACGAGCGTGACGTACACGAAATCCAAGATAAAATTCAGCGGCTGCTCGGTTGTCGGTCATCAATTCGTGCCCGAGGCGAATATGCACTACACGCTGATATTCTGGAACGACGGCACGCTTCAATGCCACGTCCGAGGTGTGTATAATGAATGAGCGCGTAACGCACAGGCTCGCGGGGAGCAATAGCGGAGTTGAGTGCGCGCACGGCGCCTCGGTGCTATCCTACACGTCCGCGACCGAGGGGAGCCTTCAAAACCTCGTTATATCGGGCAGAGCCCTGCCCACCTCGTCGCCTCTCGGAAAATATAACTCCGCGACCGGAAAATACGACATAAACGTGCGAATACACGGCGTAAACGCTATGGGCGGCGAGGAGCTTGCCACGGCGCTGATAAACAAGCTCGGCGACGAGATAAGCTACGAAAGGGACGGCGCGCTTTTAAGGTACAGCTTCGATTGGCCCTCCGACTACTTCTTTATCGGCACGCCGATGAAGCTGTTCAAGGAAAATACCCGCTACACCTTCAGGTTTGAGTTCTGGGGGCGCGCGGGGCGAAGCACGGGCATCAAAATAGTTTATACCGACTACACGAGCGAGGACATTCTCGCAGGTGATACCGACCACTCCTATATCGCCTACACGAGCGTCGAGGGAAAAACGGTAAGCGGACTTCAGCTTTCGCAGGCGGGTGCCGATGAATACAGAATAAATCTTTCAAGCTTCGGCATCTTCGAGGGCGTGCACGGCTACGATTACTTCGAGGAATATCGGGGGCAGGAATACGTTATTTCGACGGGGAGCAACTATTGCGGACACACGGCGCACGGTGTCAGCGCGTATGACACGTTCGATTGGAAAAATAAGGTAAGCTCCCTGAGGCTTCGCAAGGTAGAAATAAGCTCCTCGTACGTCTACGAATACGACTGGGAGCACTACCCGACGGTGCTTGAGGTATCGCTCGTGAAGCCGACGAATCCCGAAAGACCGCTTGACTATTTCTACTACTATGAAAGAGTCGGAAGCTACGAGGAGCTTTCGGGCAAGTGGGGCGCGTACTTCTTCGCCGACGAGGACACAATTTATCTGACGCTCGGGGAGTCGTACGACTCCTCCTACGATATGTTCAGAAGCTCAAAGGGACTGATTTACGCAAGAAGGGCACCCGAATACACGAGGGAGTCGGACGTTATAGATATCCCCACCACCCCCGCGGGCTACGTCGGAATAGAGGTATACAGCAACACCGTACCATCAAAAATTGTGGCTTACTACAAGCCGTAAAACACGAATTTTTCAACAGAAAGGAACAAAAATGTACGGAAAACTTGACAATAATGGCAACATTACATTCTACAACGGCTTTTTTATAGAGGACGGCGACACGGTAATCACCAACCCCACCGAAGCTCATCTTTCGGCGGCGGGCTATAAAAGGGTCGTAGGCAACGACTATACTCTGAACGTCACCGATGCGAAGCTGACGGTGAGATACACCGATAAGGGCAGCTACATACTTATGGAGCATATGACCGAGGACGGATATATGGGCGAGCCGCCGGAGGTATGGGAGGACTGATGAATAGTATAAGCTTTAAAATTATTGACGGCGCCGCCGTTTGCACCGAGCTTTGCGAGGGTGTCGGCTCTCTTAGTGTGAAGATTGCCGATGCCGAAAAGGACGGTAAGGTAAGCCTCGGCGGTGTATTCGCAAGGCTGCACGGCGGCTGTGCCGAGGTAGACACGCGCGAGCTTCCCGACGGCACTCACACCTTGTTTTTACACGCGGGCGGCGAGAGCACGGCGCTTTGCGAGCTTGAAAAATCCGGCGGTATCCTATCGCTTCACAGCACCGACGGACAGACGCTCGCGCTCGGAAAAATATGCGCTCGGCTTCACGAGCGCACCCTGCGGCTTGAAGAAAGGCTTTCGGCACTTGAAAAAACGGCTTTTGAAAGCGTCGTATTTTAAATATTAAAAGGAGATAAACAATGAAAAAAGCATTTATATTTTTAACGGCAATTTTGCTTGCTTGCATTTTGCCCATCAGCGCGGCGGCAAGCGGCGCTACGGATACCGACGAATATAACGGCTCGTGCTTTGCCGACGGAAATTCGGAAAGCACCGGCACCGCAGACAGCGGCGGCAAGGAAAGCACCGATACACAAGCCGCACCCTCAAGTGCGGGTAACGATAACGGCGGCGCGAACACCGAGGACGCCGAGGGCGGCGTAACCGACACGGCCTTCACCCTTCTTTTCGAGGGGATTTCCGAGCGCACGGGCGAAATATTCTGTGCCCTGACGCTTATCGGGACGGCAATTTTGTCCTTCGCCTACAAGCGCGGACTCCTCCCTCTCGTAAAGGGCTCGCTTCACGCGATTGGCGAGGCTGTTGGCTCGCTTAAGGAAAGCGCGAAAAACGACTCAGCCGTCCTCGGTGAGCAGAGCGAGAAAATCACCGACGGTCTTACTCGCGCCGAGGCGATGCTCGTCGACCTTTCGGCAAGGCTTTGCGAGCTTGAGGAGGCGCTTTCGGGTGTCGGCGAGCTTCGCAGGTCCCAAAATGCAACCGAGATTATTCTCGCTTGTCAGGTCGACGCGCTCTCGGAGGTCTTTATGTCCTCCTCGCTGCCCGAATACAGAAAAGCGGCGCTCGGCGAGAAGCTTACGAAAATGAGGGAGGCACTCAAAAATGCGGATAACGAAGGCAACGGCGAATAACGGCAGAGTCCTCCTTAAGCTTCTCGGAATTCTCTTTTCGGTAGCACCGCCCGCGCTGTGCACGCTCGCGTATTTCCCGATTTACGAGCACACCGCCCCGACGAAGCTTCTTTCGCTCGGCGCTTTGCTTCTGCTCGTGCTCTCTTTCCTACCTATTATAAGAATATGCACGGCGCGGCTCAGGACTCCGAGTGCCACGGCGATATGGCTGATTATTTTCCTCTTATTCTACACGATGCGGCAGATTGCCGACGAGATGATAGTCATATCCTTTTTCGCAACACTTGGAAACCTTTTGGGCTCGGTTTTCTTCAAGCTTTCGGCGCGGAGGGCGGATAAATGAACGATTTCGACCTCTCGCTCCTCGGTGCCGACGCCGCCCTCAAGCGCGGCTACCTCTCAATCGTAAACAACGCGGGGCGCACGGTTGCCCTGATAACGCTCGCCGTTGCGGCGCTCGTCACCTTTACCGACGTCGCCTTCGTCGGAGAGATAAACCGAAATTTAAGCTGTACGGTAATCTATTTGCTCATAGCCTCCTACCTTATATACTTTTCGATGGAGAGCGCGGGCGAGAGGCTTGGGCGCGAAAGCGAGGAATACCGCGAAGCACAGAGCGAATACCGCGAGCTTTCAAAACGTATAAAGCCGACCGACGTGTACGCGCTTCGCAAATTCTGCCGCGAATACTCGGCGCGCGAGCTTGAATTCAGAGTCGAGGGCTTTCTTTTAAAGCACGGACTCACAAGGGAGGATTTTGAAGCCGCGAGGGGCGGTGCAAAGCCGCCCCTACGAGAGAGGCTGGTTTTTTTCGCGGCAAGCAGAATGCGCCCGATACAGCTCACGCCGAAAATGCTTCTGTCAAACGACACCGGAGCAAAAAGCGAGCTTCAAAGCCCCGCGCGGTGTAAGCTTTTCTCAATGATTACAAGGCTTTTGCCTATCACGCTGTCGGTATTCTTCACGGGGGCGGTGGTGCTCGGAGCGAAATCAGACCTCGACGCCGTTGCGATAATCGACGGTATCGTCAAGCTCTCCGCCCTCCCGATAATAGCCGTCAAGGGCTACCTTTCGGGCTACGAATACGCAAAGGAAAGACTCACCGAATGGCTCACGGCAAAATCCAAGCTTCTCGCGGAGTTCCGCTCGCAAGACGCCAGCGCAACGGAAGCTTCGCAATGAATTGCAGCCTTGCAGGTCGTAATTCAATTTCACGGAGCGCGAGGCGCGATAATTTCATCGCAAGCTTTAGCTTCCCCATCATTGACATTCTCACGCCGCTATGGTAAAATTATAAAAAAGCAAAGTGATGGGGGGGGTGCGGCGATGCGCTACAGCAAGGAAAAAAATTCAATATTTATAGACGCTTACGAATTCGTCAGCATCGCAAGACGCAGAATCGCCGCCACACCGGTGCGTGACGAGGACGAGCCAAGGCGGCAAAACGCGGCGCGCTCGGTAGCCCGTCGGGTGTCCCCCGACGCCGAGGCTCTCACCGCAGAGCTTGCCTTCACCGTCGGCGAGTGGAGCTTCACGCTCACCACCGATTCGGCGTACGCAACCGAGGAGTCGCTTTACCTTTTGACCGAGCTTTCGGCAGAAGACAGAGCACCCGACGCCGAGCTTGAAAAGCTATGCCGCGCCGAAGCCTTCGTTTGCGGCTACGTTTATGCAAAAGAGCACGCTTTAGAGCGCGTAAAGCTAACTACAGTTTACAATAACAGCATTTTGGACTACATCGGACTCAGCGAGGAATACGTCAGCCTGAAAAAGCTTGAGGCGTTTTTCAACAGATGCCGCGCAGCTGTCGGCATCTACGCCCTGCCCGAAATCGAGCGCGTATGCAAAAGGCTTCCGACGCTCTCCGATATGCGTTTTCCCTACCCCGAAATACGCGAGGGGCAAAAGAGCTTTATCCACGCGGCGTATCGCACGATAGCGCACGGCGGCTCGCTCGTCGCGGCGGCACCCACCGGCACGGGAAAGACGGTTTCTGCCCTCTACCCCGCCCTTCGCGCCTACGGCAGCGGCGCGTGCGATAAAATATTCTATTTCACGCCCAAGGCAACCACGGCACAGGCGGCGAGCGACTGCGTTAGGCTGATGTGCTCGCAGGGGGCGAAAATCCGCGCGGTAATCCTCTCGTCAAAGGAAAATTCCTGCGAGCGCGGCGTGGTTTGCAAAAGAAATAAAAATCTGTGTCCAAACCGCAAATTCAACAAGCTTGCCGACGCGGCGCTCGCGCTTTACGCGCTTGAGCTTTCGGTGGTAAAAATTGCCGACGCGCGCGGGATTGCGAGAGAGTTTTCGGTCTGTCCGTACGAGCTTCTTTTGAGCTACTCCGAGCTTTGCGACCTGGTTATATGCGACTACAATTACCTTTTCGACCCGCAGGTTTATATACGGCGCTATTTCAGCGCGGGCGGCAATTACGCATTCCTCTTTGACGAGGCACACAATATTCCCGACCGAGCGCAGAATATATATTCGGCAGAAATTACCGACGCCGAGCTTTCCTCACCGCTCGAATGCGAGCTTATCGGCGAGCACTCACCGCTTCGCGCGGCAGCCGACCGGGCGAGCGAAAAATTCAAAAAATTGATGCTCGGATACCTTTC
>JAZNFU010000196.1:0-5304 GCA_045576135.1 Eubacteriales bacterium | reverse complement strand
GCGCCGCGAGGCTATACCGCTGTCCGATATGAATTTATCTATTCTCATAGCCCCTCCCGCGCGCACGCATTAATATAATTCAATATATTTTAGCATATTAATGAGAATTTGTAAAGAGCAAAAAGTATATATTTTTTGAATATATTGATAACAAATGAAAAGGAGCGCCCCGCGCAAAGCGCGAAACGCCCCGAAATCAGTCTAATTCCGCTTTTCTATTTTTTCCTTTTCGTACTGAAGCATATACAGGCCGTGGTACTTACCGCCTAGGGCGAGAAGCTCGGAGTGAGTGCCCGACTCGATAATTTCACCGCCCGATAGCACGATTATTTTATCCGCGTGCTGTACGGTGGAGAGTCTATGCGCCACGACGAGCATCGTGCCGATATTCATCATTCGCAGAAGAGAATTTTGTATCAGAAGCTCGGTTTCGGTGTCGATATTCGCCGTCGCCTCGTCAAGAATCATAACAGACGGCTTATGGATAACGGTTCTTGCAAAGGACAGAAGCTGACGCTGCCCCTGCGAGAAGTTGTTGCCGCGCTCGCGCACCTCGTCGTGTATGCCGCGGGGGAGCTTATCTATAAAGCTGTCGGCGTTGACGTATTTGCACGCCGCCAAAACCTCCCCGTCGGTAAAGTCCTCGTTTCCGAGGGTGATATTAGAGCGCACCGTTCCCGAAAACAGAAATACGTCCTGGAGCATCTGTCCGATATGACGGCGAAGCGAGTGAATTTTGATTTTTTTGATATCGACGCCGTCAATCAAAATTCTACCCCTTTGTATATCGTAATTTCGGCAAATGAGCGAGAGTATAGTCGTTTTGCCCGAGCCGGTCGCGCCGACGAAGGCTACCGTTTCCCCCGCGTTCACCTTAAACGAAACGTCGCGTAAAACCCATTTTTCGCCCTCGTATGCAAACCATACGTTACAAAATTCGATATTTCCCGTCATTTTCTCAAGTTCTACGGCATCGTCCGCATCGACTATTCCGGGCTTTATATCGAACACCGAGAATATCTTTTCCGCCGAGGCGAGCGCCGATTGAAGCCAGTTGAACTGCTCCGCGAGATTTTGTATCGGGTTATAGAATTTTGAAATATACATATAAAAGGCGACGATAACGCTGCTGCTGATTCCCTGCCCGAATATCTGCGCGCCGTCAAGATACCCGCGCGCGCCGACGTAAAACAGACACAAAACCGAGCAGATATAGAGCATATAAACGAGAGGTCGGAATATACCCATAACGAAAATGCGCCGCCCCTTTGCCACGCGAAGCTCACCGTTTCTTTTCTCAAACTCCCGAAGCTTTGCCGATTCTCTGTTGAAAATCTGCGTTATTTTCATTCCCGAAAGATTCTCGGAAAGGAAGATATTTATATCGGTCGTAGCGTCCTTTACGCGACGGAACTCGCGCCGCAAAAGCTTACGGAAAAGGAAGGTGAAAAGAATAACGAACGGAACGAAGGCGAGCACCATCAGCGTCAAGGTAAAATTGACGCAAAGCATAGCCACAAAAACGCCGGTTATTATAACCACGTTCTTGGCAAAATTAACCAAAAAGTTGGTAAAAAGCCTTGATATATGGTTGGTGTCGTTTGCCACGCGGGTGACGAGCGCACCGGTCGGAATGTGATTAAGCTGCTCGTGTGAGAGTCCCTCGATATGAGAAAAAAGGTCGAGGCGAAGTGCCGAGAGAATTTTCTGTCCCACGCGCTGAAGCATCATCGCCTGAAGGTAGGTGCAAACGAGCGACACCGCGAGCACCGAGGCGTAAATTCCGACGAACACGAAAAGGCGGGTAAGCTCAAAATCGCCCTTTATCATATCCTGTATATAGCCGATAATAAGCGGCGAGACGATATCGTAGGCTACCGACAGAAGCATTATAAAAAAGACGAGCAAAAGCCTTGGTAAATGCGGCCTCGCATAGACGAAAAGGCGTTTCATTATCTCGCCGTCCTTCATATTTCGCTCAAAGCCGATGGCGGATTTTTTATCCTTTATCAAAAGGTATGCGATAAAGAGAAAAATCGATATTACGCCGATAACCGCACCTATAATAATAAGAGGATAGTATTCACGCATTTTTCTTTTCCTCCTCAAGCCGCTGAAGCTCTACGGTCAGCCTGTATTCCGGACAGCACTCGATAAGCTCGTCGTGCGTGCCGACGGCGAGGACTCTGCCCTCGGAAAGAAAGATTATCTTATCCATCTGCCGCGCCGTCGAAACTCTGTGCGCGATGAGTATCGTGGTTTTCCCCGCACGCTCTTTTTTAAGGTTGTCTATAATAATACGCTCGGTGTCGGTATCAACCGCGCTTACCGAGTCGTCAAGCACGAGGATTTCCGCACGCTTCATAAGTGCGCGTGCAATTGAAATTCTCTGCTTCTGTCCTCCCGAAACGGTGACACCGCGCTCGCCGAGAATCGTTTTGTATTTATTCGGGAATTCGGCTATATTTCCGTCAAGGGCGGCAAGGGCCGCCGCGCGCTCAACCTCCCCCTCGGTGAAGCTATCCTCGGCAAAGGCGATATTATTTTCGATAGTGTCGCTAAAGAGGAAATTATCCTGCGGAACGTAAGCCGCGTGGGCGCGTAGCGTTTTTATCGGGATTTCGTTCATGTCGCGGCCGTCGACGAAAAGCGTGCCGCGCGGGACGTTGTATATACGCATCAGAAGGTCGACGAGCGTGGTTTTTCCGCTTCCCGTCCTACCGATAATACAAACGCTCTCGCCCGCCGATATTTTGAAGCTGACGCCGGTGAGCGCGTCGTACTCGGCGCCGGGGTACCTGAACGTCAGATTTCTATACTCGATATCACCCGAAATTTTATCGATATCCGAAAGCTCACCCTCGTCCGCAACGTCGGTCGGGGCATCGAGAAGCTCGCCGATACGCCCAAGCGATGCCGCGCCGCGCGAGCGCATTTCGATAAGCTGGGATATCGCCATAACCGGCCATACGACCGAGCTGAAATAGCTCATAAACTCTATAAGCTCGCCGGGCGTGAAGGCGTCACGGTAGACGAGGTAGCCGCCGTAGCCGAGTATCACGCAAATTACCGACTCGACGAAAAGCGTCACGAAGACGTGAAGCAGCGTTGAAATTTTAGTAAACTCGATATTCTTTTCCTCGTTATCGCGGTTAAGCTTACCGAACGCCAAAAGCTCGGAAAGCTCCTTTACGAAAGCCTTTATCACGGCGATTCCCGAAAAGCTCTCCTGCGAAAAGTCCGAAAGCGAGGAAAACGCCGCCTGTCTTGCCGCCCATTTTTTGTTCATACTCTTACCGACGATAGTAGCGATAACAAGCATAAACACCATCGGAATCATAGAAAGAAGCGTCAAAATGCCATCCATAGTTGTCATTTTGTATATTGCAAGCGTGCCAAGCAGTGCCGCATCGACAGCCATAAGCACGCCATCACCGAAGCACTCGTTTATCGTGTCGAGGTCGTTGGTGAAAAGTGACATCATACCGCCGACCTTGTTTTTCTGATAATACTGCTGCGAGAGCGAAAGCGAGCGCTCGAACATTTTAGAGCGTATATCCGCCTCAACCCCAACAGCCGAGCCGAAAAGGCAAATGCGCCACAAGAATCTTCCGATAACTATCGCGAAAACGACGACGAGCATCGGTCGGCAGACAAAATCAAGCACGAAATCAAAGTCAAACGTATAACTCACACCGTCGATTGCGACGAAGCCGTCGTTTATTCCGTCGATGATATATTTATAAAGCTCGGGGATTTTCAGCTGAAAATAGTCAACCGCAAAAAGTGCCGAGGCGCCGAGCAGAAGCGCAGGCATATACTTTATATAATATTTGTTGATATGACGGCCGAACAGCATATAATACCTCCGTTAAAGCTTTCTTCTATATATTAACACACACGCGCATATAATGTCAATAAATCAAGGTATAAAAGATGGGCGTTTGAAAAATTTAACGGAATTTCTCGCTTATCGGCTCGGAAATTTATTGAAAAATCAACAAAATTCGCCAAGGTTATTTACTTTTCGGTGACGTGCGTGTATAATATTGAGTGGTGCATTCGGTTTTTCTGACGCATACAATCGTAAACGGCACGCCATTTCCCGAAATTTCCCAAGGATTTGCGGCGTGCTACGAAAGGAAAAAATATGTTTACTGCAAACCACTTTATACTCATAGCCGCCGCGGTAGCGATTATAGTCGGCTTTTTACTCGTTCAGCGCAAGTACAATTTCCCGTACGAGCAGAACCTGAAGGCTCTTTTCTGCGTCGGAATCGTGAGCGAAATCGTAAAAATTATGTGCAATATGGTCTTCGTTGAAAGAGGCAGCGCCTACGAGGAAGCGGGCACCTATCTTGCACAGGACAGCCTTCCCTTCCAGCTTTGCTCGATACAGATTATTTTCGTAATTCTTTTGATGTTCTTTATCAAGAATGAAAATTCGAAGCAGGTGCTGCTCCAGTTTATGTTCCCGACGATGTGTGCCGGCGCGTTCTTCTCGCTGCTCATTCCCACCGAGGGCGTTGCGTTTGACAATCCGCAAACCTATCAGTACTTTATCTACCACGCGTACATAATCGCATTCGCCATAAACCTCGTTCGTGCAAGAACGATAAAGGTCACCTGGCGCACGCTCTTCAGAAACATCGCGCTGCTCTTCGGCTTCTCGGTGTTCGCAATATACGTCAACTCGGTGCTCCAAGCCTCGACCCCGAACTTTATGTTCGTCGCAAGACCGCCGCTCGATAACCTCCCCATTCTCAACCTCAACCAAGGCTGGTACGGCTACTACTTCAAGCTCGTGGCGTTCGCCGCGGTGATGCTCACCGTCTTCCACACTCCCTTTATCATCTGGGAAAAGCGCCGCGCCGAAAAGGATAAAGCCGCCGCGGAAAACGCTACCACCCCCGCCGAAGCAGAAAAGGTTACCGCCGAAGTCAAAAGCTGAAAGCTCACAGCCTAAAATACAGCAAAATAATAAAAGCAAAAAACGGAGTGAAACCGTTTTAACAAGCGAACAAAACGGTTCGAACGAATAACAAAAAGAAAAGCGGAAGAAAGCAATTTTCTTCCGTTTTTTGCTATCTAATTTATGAAGTATATGAAGGTCGCCTTTTCGGTTATGACCAAAGATGCCCCCTCGTCAAGCGGCGATAGGCAGGTTTGAGGCAGAAACCGCGGCTGACGAGCGTGAGCCGTACAAGCGTACGGCGAGCGAGGAAACGCGGTAGAAAAAGAGCATAAAATCGGAGAAATTCGTAGAATTTCAACCTCATCCACCAACCACATAAAAATTCACGC
>JAZNFU010000195.1:0-3874 GCA_045576135.1 Eubacteriales bacterium | reverse complement strand
CATCGACTCCGTGCGCGAAGCGCAGGAGTTCGAAACATTGCGCCGAGGTCAAAAATCGACAAGTTTCGACAGAAGCTTGTCGATTTTACTTTTTCACTCTTCACTCTTCACTTTTCACTAAAATTTCATTGTCGATTTTTGGCAAGTAATAAGTAATAGTGAATAGTGAAAAGGTGCTGATGTAGCTTTTCTCCCGTTGGGCGAAAAGCATTTTATATCCTATAAGGTTGAAAAGTAATCAGGTCTTGATGAAGGCGTTTTTCGTTCGATACACAAGTATGATGAGAATTATATAAACGTAATATTCGAGGCGCGCTTTAAGGAATTATAATTCACGTGGGTTCAAGTCCATACGAAAACTCCCAAAAATATCTTTTTTATCGCCCTTTCACAAAAGGGGCTGAGTCATTAGCTTAACTAAAAGCTTTTGACTCAGCCCCTCGTTTTTTCGTATGCTTTTGTTCGTTGCACCGAGAATCGTTATCGTTTCTGCTTCTTTGGCAAAAACGCGGTAAAGGTCAAGTATTATTTGCTTTTTTGCTGATCTTCTGCGTTTTCAGCGCCGTGCCATCTTCCGCCCTGAACCTTGTTAGTGTCGCCTTCAAGAAGGTCACGATAATTTTCGGCAACCTTTTTGTAAGCCTTTACGTAAAGGTCAATCCATTCCTTATCAAAATGCTTGAACCAGGGAGCGCTCATACAGAATATTGAATCGGATGGTGTTAGGTACTTGTCGTCCTCTCTGACGTCCCTTTGTGCGAACGCTATTCTCGAGGGCTTGCCGAGATTGTATAAATCAAAGGTTTTGAAGAAATTATGGGTATGAAGATTGAAGTTTGCACCTTCCCAGCAGACGTAGGTGTTATTGCATTCAGCAGTAACAGCCTCGCAGAAGCGCCTTGAGGAAAGTCCCTCGTAGCATTCGGGGTGGTATGTAATCATAGGATTATAGAAGCCGCCCATACTTGAGCCGTCCGACTCGTCGACTCTTATCGGGGAAAGACCGGGGATTTTCTCGATTTGGTCGAAGAAATAGTTCATTGCCTCGCGGATTTTGGCGCATCGCTCGTCAAAATACTTAAGCTGACCTCTTGCAAGGGCGGTCGATACCTGGTTGGCTCTGCCCTTTACGCCGCCGAGCGCTATGTGGAAATAGTCCTTTAATTCGTTGCTTTCGACGATATTTTTTGCGTTGTTTCTTTCGTAGTGGCCGTAGGCGAGCGCACGCTCGTAAATTCTTCTGTCGTCGGTGACGAGCATACCAAGCTCACCTGCGGCAAAGCCCTTCGTGCTCATCATAGACATTGCGGCAACGTGTCCGAAATTGCCGACCTTCTTCCCCTTGTAAAGAGAGCCGTGTGCGTGCGAAACGTCCTCGATGACGTAAAGGTTATGCTTGTTTGCAATCTCCATAATACGATCCATATCACACGGATACGCGTAGTAGTGAACTACCATAATAGCCTTCGTCTTGGGCGTGATACAGCGCTCAAGGTCGTCCGGGTCAAGACTTAACTTGTCGTTGATGTTACAGAAAACGGCTGATGCTCCGAAATTTATTGCCTGCGAAACGCTGCCCCAGTAAGTCTTCGTCGGACATATTATCTCGTCACCCATACCAAGACCTATCGCGTACATTGCCGCAGAGAGTGACATCGTTCCGTTGGTGAATGCGAGTGCGTGCTTTCTGCCTTGCCACTCCGCAAACTCCTCTTGTAACTTTAGGGTGATATCCGTGCCCGAAAATTTGTTGTTCATAACGACGTCTATTACCGCGTCCTTATCTTCCTCGGTAATAATGGGCCATTTGAAAAGACTCGCGTCGGGCTTACCCTTAAAGAGTGGCTCGCCGCCGAGCAGTGCAAGCTTTGACATAACAGTTCCTCCGTTATTAAAAAATTATTCTTTGTCGTCAAGTCCAAGAAGCCTTATTGCATTTCCCCGAACGAACTTGTAATAATTTTCTTCGCTTATTAATCCGTCGCGCCTTATCTTTATAAGGTAGTCGTTGAACGTATACTGATGCGTGTTAAAGGAGTGACACATATCGCATCCGTAGAGAATACGGCCAGAAAACTCCTCGAAAAATCGTTGTGTAAATTCAGGGTCGCGCATAAGAGCGTTTGCGCCGCTTCCCGCAGAGCAGTCGCAGTAGAGGTTGGGGTATTTTCTGAGCAGCTCGATAAGCCGTCCCTCGTTAATTTTACCCTTTGGTGCACCGCCGCGGTTTTCCTCGGTAGCGTCGCTTCCTATTTCCGCCCAAAACGGCTGCGAGTGGCCGAGTATCTTGAGCTTCGGGTATTTTGCGAGCATTTTTTCAAGTCTGTAAAGACCAAGCTCGTCAACTATGCCGTAGCCGCCGCCGAAGCGTGTTGCCATATGAATAGTTACCGGCATATCGCACTCAGCGCAGTGGTAGAAAAGATTATCCAAGAGTGGATCGTCTACGTAAAGCTGAGCCGTAAGCTCGCCCATACCCTTTGCACCGATTGATTTGTAAAATCTCAAAAGCTCGGAGATGTCCGCATCAGCTGCGTTCCCGTTTGCTCTGGGGTCGATACCGCAAAACCAAAGGAAACGTCCGGGATAGCTCTCGGCTATGTACTTGCAGTCTGCCGAGGTGAACTGATCCGAATGGTACTCCGAGGAGTTGAGAGGGAGAAGAACACCTTTTTCAATATCCAATTCGTCGTAGAAGCCTATAACCTCCCGGGGACTTATCCAACGGTAGCCGCCCCTCGATTTCAGAGGTACGGTGTACTCCGGGTGAGGTGTTGCGTGAGCGTGAATGTCGATTTTTCTGATACGTTCCATAACTAATCTGCCTTTGCTTCTCTTGATTTTATGATAACACCCAAAACGCAAAAAAACAATCGGTATATTTGCTTTAAAATTGTGTTATCTTGCTGTTTTTAGCTATTTTTTTCGAAAAAATAAAATTTCAATGCAATTTTAGCAAGATTTCATATAAAAATCATTCCTGCCGTCTTGCTTTGCCGGGTGATACACCCTTTATGCGCTTGTAGCATTGATAAAAATATCCGACGTCCCCAAAGCCGCAGGCGTCTGCTATGGATTTTATGCTTCGGTTCTCATCCTTCAGCATCGAATCCGCAAGCGATATTCTGTAATTGATTATATATTGAGTGACCGTCATACCCATATGCTGCTTGAAAATGCGGCAGAAGTGGTACTTGCTGACGTTGCACAGCTCGGCAAGCTCGTCTATGCTTAAATTCTTGGCATATCCGACGAATATTCTTTGAAGGGCGGGGGAAATGACGTCGCCGCGCCGCACGTTTTGTCCCTCGTGCGCCGCGCCGCCCTCTGCCAGCTCGTCTCTCAGAAGCCGCGCGAACAGTTCTGCGAGCAGATTTGCGACTATCAAGCGGTAATATTCCTTCTTTTCGCGCATCTCATTTCTGATTTGCACAATTATTTGTCCGAGTCTGTCGCCGTTTTTAATAAGATGGTTGAATTTGTGTCGCTCGGCTAAAAGCAGCCGCCGCAGGTCAATATCCGTTATCCCGGTGTTGAAAAAGAAATCGAGGTCGACGATAAGACTGTAATACTTGTCCGTGTAGCCGTCGGCTACCACGTTCGTATGTATTTCGTATGGATTTGCAACGGTTATATCGCCCGCCTCGGCAACTATCACGTCCGAGTCAATCATAATCATCGAGCGCCCCTCGTAAAACAGCTTTATCTCTATTGCCTCGTGAAACGCCTTTTCCTGATGCGAAATCCGACCGTCCGATACGATTATACGAAAGTCCCCGGAGTGATACTCAATATTTTGGTGCAGGCTTTTTTGCTTTTTCGTTATCATATAAAACCTCCCCGCAGTGCCGAAAAAATCCGGCGTCCGCGTAGT
>JAZNFU010000194.1:0-2710 GCA_045576135.1 Eubacteriales bacterium | reverse complement strand
GAAGGCAAAGGCAAGCACTAAAATTAAAGCGAATGCTATAAATCTTTTCATCGTATGATCCTTTCAAGCCTATATTCTTTCCGCGCCGCTATTACGCCGTGGGGAATTCAATCGTAATATCGTTGTAGCTGTAAGACGTATTGATGGTCACGCTCGCACCCTCGGTGGAAACGTAGCTTATCGTGATACCTCTCATAAACACACCGTCGGTGGTAACAACGACCGTGATGTCGCCGGCTGCAGAAACAGAATATCCGAGCACGCTTTCCGCATTGCTTGAGGTAAGCGTAGCCGTCAGAGTTTTCTCATCGGCACTCTTTTCATAAGTTTTGAAGAAGTTTTTGTTAAGGTCAAACTTTCTGTTCACGGTTTCGGAGGATATAGACTCCCATCCGTCGCCCTCAGCGAGCAAAATCTTACCGTCCTTGAAATAGATGACGCCGCTCACCGGAACGATCCAATCACTCGCACCCTCCGCAGGAGAAGCAATGCGCTTGTAATCGTAGGTGAATTTGGAATCCGCACCGTCTATTTCAAGCGAGTACATACCGTTAAGATCCTGACCCGCCAAGGCGTGAACACCGGAGAACATATAGGTCAGCTGAGTAACGATCTTCGTAGGCTGAGATGCCGCAACGACCTCCTCGAGCGGATTACCGATTTCGATATTTCCGCCTCCGTCACCCGAATCACCCGTACCGCCGTTCGTGTTACACGATACAATCGAAAATGCGCAGCAGAGCGCAATCAGTACACATAAAATCTTTTTCATTTAAAACACCTGACAAAGCCTTTCGTGCTGATAGTTATTCTATACTATCATAATTATACATTTTTACTCGGCAAAAGTCAATAGAAAGACCGTGAGATAAGCCCTTCCAACTCCACAAATTTTTTCTTTTATTTTTATTTAAAATAACCAAAAGAGCGAAAAAAACGCCCCGAAGCCGAAAAAACGAGCGTCGGGGCGTGTAGCACATAGATTATTTTTTGGTTATGTATCCCTCACGGTAGAGAAGCTCGGCGATAAGCACCGCGCCGCCGGCTGCACCGCGCAGAGTGTTGTGCGAGAGTCCGACGAACTTATAATCGTACAAAACGTCCTCGCGAAGTCTTCCGACCGTAACGCCCATACCGCCGTATATATCGCGGTCAAGCTTAGTCTGCGGACGGTTATCCTCCTCAAAGTAGGTTATGAACTTCTCGGGAGCAAGAGGAAGCTTAAGCTGCTGAGCTCTGCCCTCAAACTCCGCCCAAGCCTTAAGAATTTCCTCCTTGGTGGGCTTGTTCTCAAACTTAACGAATACGGCAGCCATATGACCGTCGGTAACCGGAACTCTGATACACTGCGTGGTGATTACGGGCTCGGTCGCGGGAACTATCGCACCGTTTTCAACCTTACCCCAAACGCGAAGCGGCTCCTTCTCGCTCTTTTCCTCCTCACCGCCGATGAAGGGGATTACGTTATCTATCATTTCAGGCCACTCGTTGAAGGTCTTGCCCGCGCCGCTTATCGCCTGGTAAGTAGTAGCAACTACCTCGCGAATACCGAACTTACGAAGCGCGTTAAGAGCGCCGACGTAGGACTGAATGGAGCAGTTGGGCTTAACAGCAATAAAGCCGCGCTTAGTGCCAAGACGAGCTCTTTGCGCCGCGATAACCTCGAGATGCTCTGGGTTAACCTCGGGAATTACCATAGGAACGTCGGGCGTCCATCTGTTCGCCGAGTTGTTCGAAACGACGGGAAGCTCCGCCTTTGCATATCTTTCCTCAAGAGCGAGCGTGTCAGCCTTGGGCATATTTACGGCGCAGAAAACGAAATCAACGTTCTTCGCAACGTACTCGACCTCGTCCGAGGATACGACGGTCATAGCGGCTATATCGGCAGGACAGGGAGTCTGCATCTTCCATCTTCCCTCAACCGCCTCAGCGTAGCTCTTACCCGCCGAGCGAGGACCCGCGATAAGCATCTTTATCTCGAAATAGGGATGGTCGTGAAGCAGAGTTATAAATCTCTGACCAACCATACCGGTAGCTCCGATAATACCAACCTTTAATTTTTCCATAACAAAAACCTCCATACCAAAAGAGATAAAAATAATTAATATGATATATTCTATCACAACGCGCGCAAATAGTCAAGTTAAATCGGTAAAATTATAAAATAAAATACGCCCTCGCAAAAAAGCAGCGCCATCGCGCCGAAAAAAGCCGAAAAGGACGGAAAAATCCCGTCCTTCGACTCGCGGTGTACACCCACGAAAGCGTTGAAATTCGCGTCGCAACCTCATACAAAAATCAAGCGGTTATTTGTTGATGATACTAATCTTAGATGGCGAAACTCCGGTGGTTTCGTAAACAATTGTTAGAATTTGAGCCGCTTCTGCCGCTGTGAGCGTTTCTGCGCCTACCACGACGCTTACCGCTCCGTCGGATATAATCGCAACGCAATCCTCAAAGCCCTTAGCCTTAACGAGCGACTCTATATTCGCCTCGTTTTGAATGTCAACGGCTATCTGAGAAATTTTGCCCGCCGCCTCGGCGCGAGCCTGCTCGGTTGCATCCTCATCCTCGCTGACGAGCTTGAGAACCTCTATCGCCTCGTCGCGAGCCTGCTGTCTGTTGAGTGCGGTCGAGGTGAAGTAGGTTTCGGTCGAAGTCGGATCGTAGCCATGTCGTTCTGTGAGCCAAGGAGTTGTAAGAGACCCTT
>JAZNFU010000193.1:0-4400 GCA_045576135.1 Eubacteriales bacterium | reverse complement strand
TCCGACTTATATAGTTAACCTCTTTTATCGTTTTTTGAAAGCTTTAGTTGTCATAACAGGCGTTTCAGACGATGGTTTCGAACCATTCAACGCTATCGCTAATCCATTTTTCAGCGAGTGGCTGAACGTGCGCATCAACGTCACAACGGGTGATTTCGTTGGAGAGCGCAAGACCGTGCGGACCGTACGGATATATATGAGTCGCAACGCACACACCTGCGTTTTTCGCCGCGCGGGATAGCATAAGCGTTCCGTTGCAGGGCACGAGCGTATCCTCAAGCGTATGCCACAAGAACATCGGCGCACTATCCTTATTAACCGCAGTTTCAAGAGAGAAGCGGCGGCGCTCGTCGGGTGTTATTTCATCAAACGGCTTACCGAGTAAGCCGACGAACGAGGGCTTGTGCGTTTGCTCCACGTTTGCCGTCACGACCGGATACGCAAGCACCGAAGCGCACGGCTTGTTTTTATCGTTCGAAATGCCGAGTGCCTCACGGACCTCGGGTGCGTTATACATTATAGCGCAGGTACCGGAAAGGTGACCGCCCGCCGAAAATCCCACGGTAAAGACTCTTTCGGGATCAATTCCTAATTTTTCCGCGTTTTCCTTTACATAGATTATCGCGCGTCCGGCATCAACGAGCTGTTTTGGAAAAACGTCGCTCGGACGTCCCACTCTGTAATTGAGAACGAAGGCGTTGAGTCCGTGTGCAACGTATGCAAGAGCTATCGGCTCTCCCTCTCTTTGTGCACAGACCGAGCCGTAGCCGCCGCCCGGAATTACGATTATAGCATCTCTTTTATAGCTCTTATCGTTTACCACGTAGGTATCGATAAACACTCTGTCGTCAGTCTTGTCGAGAAATATTCTTTCGTGAAGCATTTTGCTCTCCCCTTTTTTCTTTTACTATTCAATGATAACACACGCACACGCAAAATTCAAGGATTTTTCGAAAAAAAACAGCGGTGGCGACGAGCCGTTTCCCATCGCGCACCGCACAAGGTGAGTTTTATTCAAATCTCAAAGCATATTGTCGCGTCCAAGATACAGCTCGCGCTTCTCCTGCTCTGAAAGCTCGTCTATATCCGCTCCGTTTTTCATCGCGGTCCACGCTCTGTTGGGAACCGGCGGATTTTGTGCGGGCGGAAATATTTCGGGAGTGTTTATGCCGAAGGTGGAATTTGGCATTCCGGGGAGCTGTCTTTGCTCAAGTATGGGTAAAACACCGTCTTCGGTTTCTTTAATATTCATAAGATTTTACCTTTCTCTGTAAAGATATCTGCCTTCTGGGCGGGGTGTACCGTTTACCCTGCCGAAACGGCTGATTTTTTAAAAACCGCCGCTTACGAATATCTTTAGCAAAATATTTAAAAATATTCCTCGCGTATGTTGATTTTGCAAAAAAAATGTGGTAGAATGTTGTTCTAGTGATATTTTATTAATTTTTTCGGTGGTATGTATGAGGTATCGCAATTTAAGCTCGTATTTCAGAGAAAAATACGGAAAGCGTTTGAAAAAAATATGTATCGACGGCGGCTTCACCTGCCCTAACCGTGACGGCTCTGTTGGAGTCGGCGGCTGTATTTTTTGCGGCGAGCGCGGCTCGGGTGAGCATATAAACGCGGCAGCTTCAATAGCCGAGCAGGTGCAAGGCGCACTTTTGCGTGGCGCCGAGGACGATTTGTTCGTGGCTTATTTTCAGAACTTTACGAACACCTACGCACCCACGCACGTTCTCAAGGAACGCTACGACGCGGCTCTGTCGGACGAAAGGATAAGGGTGCTTGCGATAGGTACGCGCCCCGATTGTATAGACGAGGAGCGAGCGAGCCTGATCGCGAGCTACAAGGATAAGCTCGACGTATGGGTGGAGCTTGGATTGCAGAGTGCGGACGATGAGATAGGCGATTTTATCAACCGCGGATACAAAACCGAAATCTTTGAAAAAGCAGTTAAAATCCTCGAAAAATACGAAATCCCATTCGTCGTACACGTCATCGTGGGTCTGCCCAAGGACAGTACGGCGGGAGTTAAGCGAACCATTGATTACGTTGCCGACCTGAAGCCCCTCGGAATTAAGCTTCACTCAATATACGTTATGGAGAACACGACGCTCGCAAGGCTCTTCCGCGAGGGAAAATATACGCCGCCAACGCTTGAGGAATACCTCGAATGCGTTTGCTACGCCGTAAGGCGCACCCACCCCGAAACCGTGTTTCACAGATTGACCGGCGACTGTCCGGAAAATATGCTGTTAGCACCCGAATGGAACGCGGATAAAAACACGCTTTTGCAGAAAATTCAATCCGCACTTGAAAAATCGAATATAACGCAGGGCGAGCTTTTCCCGAAAGCTTAATACTTTTTGTAAAAAGCACACTATCCGAAAAGGTAAAGACGATTTCGTTTTGTAATATTTAGAAAAAATACAAAAATCTATTGACAAACGCATTTGTAAATGATATAATTCATCGTAATAAAGCGATAAAGCAATAAAGCGATTAAACGGAGGCTGTTATGAACAATTGGCATACGAAAGAGGTTGACGAGCTGTTTGAGGCTATTCTCTTACTTGAAAATAAGGAGGAGTGCTTTGAATTTTTCTCAGACGCCTGCACTATAAAGGAAATTCTTGACATTGCACAAAGACTCAAGGTCGCGAAGATGTTAAACGGCGGTATGAGCTATGCACAAATTACTCAAGAGCTCGGCGTCAGCACGGCAACCATCAGCCGAGTCAGCAGATGCCTTGCTTACGGTAGCTCGGGATACAATAAAATCCTTGAGAGATTGGAGAAAAAATGATAGACGCATCTATCTTAAAGAGCGACGAGCGTGCAATACTCGCGCTTCGCACCATATACAAGCAGTACGGATATATGCCGTACAAAATGAGCAAGTTTGAGGAATACGATTTCTATCTTAAGAACAAGGATTTTCTGCTCTCGGACAGAATAATAACCTTCAACGACACAAACGGAAAGCTCCTGGCGCTCAAGCCCGACGTAACTCTTTCCATAATCAAAAATGCGGACGGATACGCTGGAGCGAAATACAAGGTATACTATAACGAAAACGTATACAGAGCTACGGGTGGTACCCGTCAGTACAAGGAGATAATGCAAACCGGAATCGAGTGCATCGGCGATATCGGGATTTACGATATTTACGAGGCGGTGATGCTCGCGGCTCGCAGTCTTGAGGCGATCGGCGAGGATTTCGTTTTGGATATTTCGCATCTCGACATTCTCGGCTATGCTCTTTACTCGGCGTGCTCGGATTCGGCGTTCAGAGAAAAGGCGATTAAATGCGTCAAGGAGAAGAATGCACACGACCTTGAAAAGCTGTGCGCGAGCTACTCGGTATCGGCAGAGGATACCGAGCGTCTTTCGATGTTCGCATCGATTGGCGGAAAACTTTCGGACGTTATTCCGGAGCTTGAAAAATATACCGACGAAAGCGCTATGGCGGCGATTTCCGAGCTTAAAATGCTCTGCGGACTGCTTGGCGAAAAATACGCTGACAAGGTGATGTTCGATTTTTCGGTCATCAACGATATGGACTATTACAACGGCGTCGTATTCCGCGGATTTATCGACGGTATACCCGGCTGCGTGCTCGCGGGCGGAAGATACGACAAGCTTCTTTCAAAAATGGGCAAGGATTGCTCGGCTATCGGATTTGCGATTTATCTTGACCTGATTGAGAATATCGGAAAACGCTCGGATTACGACGTAGACGTTTTGCTCCTGCACGACAAAAACACCGCGCCTGCAAAAATTGCCGAAGCGGTTAGCCGCTGTACCGATTGCGGCAAGAGCGTCAGCACTCAGACGAGCATACCCGAAAAGCTCCGCTACCGCGAGCTTCTGTCGATAAAGGAGGACTGAAAATGATTAACATAGCTCTTCCGAAGGGCAGACTCGGCGAGCGCGTTTACGATATGTTCGAGCGCGCAGGATACGAGTGCCCGTCGATTAAGGAAAACAACAGAAAGCTTATCTTTGAAAACAGCGAGCTTGGTATCAGATATTTCTGGGTAAAGCCTTCCGACGTTACCATCTACGTCGAAAGAGGCGCGGCGGATATCGGAGTTGCGGGCAAGGATATTCTTTTGGAATACGAGCCTGACGTTTACGAGCTTTTGGACCTCGGTATAGGCAAGTGCAGAATGGCTGTTGCGGCAAAGCGTGACTTTTACGACGACGGTGAGCGAACCTTGCGCGTTGCCACCAAGTTCAAAAAAATCGCAACCGACTACTATGCGGGAATTTGCCGTGATATAGACATAACGAAGCTTAACGGCTCAATAGAGATTGCGCCTATACTCGACCTTTCGGACGTCATCGTCGATATAGTGGAAACGGGTACTACGCTCAAGGAAAACGATCTTGAGGTC
>JAZNFU010000192.1:0-4684 GCA_045576135.1 Eubacteriales bacterium | reverse complement strand
TTTAGCAAAAGGCTAATATTTTGGGGGTGCTTTATGTTCGTATATTCTGTGAGGGCAAGCACGGTAAAATTCTTCACCGTTATAGGTCTTGTCCTGGTTTTGCTCGTCGTGGCGGTCAGCGCATCCGAGGGCGCTGTCGTTTATGCGTCGGGGGACGGTGAGATTAATTACGGAGGAATGAAAACAAACGAGGATAGAATAGCGTTTATCGAAGGCTTCGGAATAAAGGTTGATTCCGAGCCGAGTGAGGAAAAGAGCTTCACTATGCCCGAGGACTTTGACAGAGTCGTACTCGGCTATAACGAGATTCAGAAGCGGGCGGGACTCGATATTTCAAAATACGCAAAGAAAAAGGTCACCCGATACACCTACCGGGTAACCAATTACGCCGACGAGAATTTATCTGTGTGCGTAAATCTTTTAGTCTACCGTTCGAAAATAATTGCCCACGATATATCCGCGGGCGGCGAGGACGGCTTCGTTTATTCGCTGTGCGACGTTACGCCCGATATGCTGAAGCAATAGCTCGAATCTGTATAAGCGAGGCGTATCTGCTCGCTGTTAAACATAATACAAAATACCGCATTATGACAAGCTTTGTGTGCATAATGCGGTGTTTTTCGCTTTTTAGTTTTTTCTATACATCGTATCATCTGCTCCGACGTCTACGTTTGAATCTTCAAAAATGATTTCGAAAAGTCTGTCGGCAAACAGCTCGTGCATCTCTTTGGTCGGGTGGTTGATGTGATTTGCAAGCAGGGCTGTGATATCAGAGGTTTTTGACATTTCGAGCCACTCGGAGTAGCAGTCGCAAACGGTAACGCCCATTTTTTCGGCAAGTGCCTTGGCACTGAATATATAGTCGCTCATCCTGCCGCTGTTTTGCATCTTGGCGGTGATTTTTGCATACTCCAAATGAATCTCGGCGGTGCCCTTTGCAACGTAGGTGTTGAGCATATTCGGCGTCAGATATATAACCTGCGCGCCATAGTCCAGACACCGTCTGAAAATCTCCTCAAGCGACGAAAGGAATTCCTCTTTTTCACCGTTGACGTCGTTAAGACCGAAGCAGACTATAACGAGGTCGGGTCGGTGGCAGAGCACCTGAGAATCGATGCGCGCCACCGAAAGCTTTGCCGTCGTGCCGCCGATGCCCGCGTTTATCACGTTTATTGGCATATAGCTACGCACCGCGGCGATTTTTTTCTTTAAAAGATTATGGTAAACCGCCTCAAAGTCGATGTCGCCGTTGAACGCGCCGTGCGTCACGCTGTCGCCGAAGGCAACTATATTTATAGGCCCGTTTCTTTCAAGCCCCGCTCTGTCAAGCATTATTTTCTCGCTGATTTTCATTTTTCTCTCCTGTTAACTGTAATTGAAAAATTCGTCGTAGTCCGAGCTTGCGTATTCGCTTGGCGTCATACCTACGATTGATTTGAAAACTCGGTTAAAGGTGCGTATACTCTCGAAGCCCGACGAGTATGCGACGTCGGTTACCGATTCGTTGCTTTTCAGCAGCCGAAGCGCATTATATATTCTGATATATTGAACGTAATTTACAAAGCTCAGGCTCGAGTTCTTTTTGAATATACGGCTGAGCGTTTGCGGACAGACGTTCAGCCTTTTTGCGACAGACTCTCTTGATAGAGGCTGAGCATATTCGTACGAGATAATGTTAAGCGCATTTAAAAAGACGTCGTCGCGCATATTCGGCTCGTTTTTCCACTTACCGCCTTTTATTATCGCTTGGCATAGCGGCGCGAGTAATGCGTAAGCCTCGGTATCCGTGCAAGGCACGTCACGTTTTGGCAGAATCGTCAGGATATAATCAAAAACCGCCTTGGGCATTATCACCTCGCAGGACTCTTTTGTGTGGGTGTTGAACCATTCACAGAAGGGCTTATAATAATCGGGTGAAAATTCAATAATAAGGCATTTATTTGGCTCTTTCGTTATGAAAGAGTGCGGCTCGTAAGGTGCGATGAGGACGGCGGTACCCTCGGTGATACGGTGCGTATCAAAATTTATCTGCATCGTGATAGAGTTCTCAACAGCCAGAACGATTTCAAATTGACGGTGTATATGCAGAGCGCAATTGACGTCAACGCCAAGGTTAGCAGTAAAATGTGCTTTTTTCATTGAAAATGCGTAATCCATTATGTATCTCCCGATTTATATCTCCGTTTTTCAGTCTTGGTAGGCTTTCTTTCGAAAATATTCCAAAAATTTTAAAATGCTACAAAATGACTATATTTTGTACCGTTTTTTCTTGCTCTTTTTCGCTGTGGGTGATAGCATTTAAGTACGGTATAAGCTATACGCGTATCCGTTGCTTATTTTAGCATAATAAGCGGCAAAAGTCAACGGCTAAAGGTGGTTATTTTAATGAAAAGTAAGCTATCGAATTTTTACTTAGGCTTTTACAGTGCACTCATTGACAACTCGGATAATAACGCGAAAAACCGCAGATTGCGTATGCTTTACACCTGCTTTACGGGCGTAGTGACGACGATAATTACGGGTACTTATCTTACCGGTCTTATGATAGAGATGGGTGCTGATGACGATTACATAAGCCTCAGCTCTGCGCTCACGAGTCTTTGCAGCATCGCTCAGCTTATAGCGCCGATGATTTTTGAGCGTATGAAATTCAGAAAGCGTGTCCTTATAGCATTAAGAATGATATATCAGTTTATGAATATCGTTTTGATAGGAATTATACCGATTTTGCCAATATCCAAGGGCATAAAGCTGTTGTTGTTTATTGTGGTAATCGTAGTGCTTAACCTTGTAAATTCGATATCATTGCCGGGAATTTCAATATGGATGATGCAGTGTATTCCGGAAAGCAAGCACTCTGATTATTTTACAACATCAAGCATTTGCAGCCACGTTATTGCCGGCTTGTCTACCGTGCTTGCGGGTAATCTCGTTGACGGCTTTGCGGCGGGTCAAGTGTCAATAGCAGGTCTATCGCCGAAAACGTGCGCGTTTCTTGTTTTGCGACTTGTCGCGTTCGTATTCTGCGCCTTTGAGATATTCTGTATGATAAAAATGACAGAAAAGCCTTACGACGTTGAAGAAAAGAAGGAAAAAATAAGTTTATCCCTATTGATTGAGCCGATTAAAAATACGGCATTTATGAAAACTGTTTCGATTTATGTATTCTTTCGATTTGCTTTGGGCATAGTGGGGCAGTACTTCGACATTTATCTCATAGATATAGTAAAGGTTCCGTATACTCTTTTCTCTTACAGCTTTATAATAAGCTTGCCGTTTTATTTTGCAATGATTCCGATTTTTTCAAGGCTTGTCAACAAATACACTTGGAATAGGGTTTTGCCGTTCTTGATTTTCGGAACGGGCAGCGCTTACATTTTCAATATGCTCATAACGCTTGAAACGCTGTATTTCTATCATTTCGTTATGGTAACTTATTATATGTTTTGTCCAAGCGTAATGGTCATTTTTTCATATCTTCCGTATACGAATATGCCGGATGAAAACAGAACCTCGTACATAAGTATTTTCACGATAAGCGAAATCGTAGCAACGTTTTTTGGCACGCTTTTCGGAATGCTCTTTATGAATATTACGGACGGCGTTACTTTAAACCTGTTCGGTATGGAATTCGTGAATTACCAGTATCTTAATCTTTTACAGTGCGTTTTGTTTGCGTTTTGCGCACTGTATACGGCTATTATAGGAAAGAGTATTTCCGGGGGCAAGACTTGAAGCTGTACTTCTGTCTGCCGCTTTTACAAAGCCGTGTCGATAGAATTCGTTTAGGTATATGAATAATGAGCCTATCGATATGCCCTTATGGAAAATGGAAAAGTGAAAAACTAAAAATGCTAAAAATAAGCAAGGATACCGACGATGTGCGGTATCCTTGTCTTTTTTATTGCTAATTAATACGAGATTTGATTTTCTGCTTTGGCTTCTTCGGCTTCTGCTTCGATTTCTTCCTCGGAAACCTCGGTCTTTTTGAATAAAATGGGGTTTACCAGAAGTATCATAGCAAAGTAAATCCAACCGATGAGGTTACAGAATTCGTATAAGTCCCATATCTCTCCGACGTACATAAGCAAAAGTAAGAGTACGTAAAGCGCGCAGGCGCCGAATGAAAGTATGGAAAATACCGTAGTTCCGGTTTCGCCGGGCTTGAGAACGAACGTGTGCTCGCCGTCAAAGGTAGCCGTGTTGATAGAGGGCTGCCACATTATTCCGCCGAGTGTCGAAAGGTAGGTGAATACCATAATTTCAAACCAGAGGAAGTAGAAATAAAAGCTCATAAAGGAAATGATTACGCGGCAGAAGAATATAAACGGCATACATACGAAATAGAGCACCGCCTGCGTTGCGTGCTGTACCTGATCCTGCTTTTCCTCAACCCACTGTTCAAGATACGAGGTGGGGGAGAGAAATGCGTTGTAAAGAAATAAAAGAACGTAATACGAGGCGATAAGAATGCAGGTGATGGCGTAAATCGGAAGCATAGCGATTATAGTGAATGCCCGCGTCCCGCTTGACATATCCGCATAGCGCAGTCCTTCCTTTGCTTCGGCAAGTAAGCTTTTCAGTTGTTGTTGGTAATTCATAGTTTTTCTCCTATTTGTATTTATAGTGACATTCCAAGATGTCCCGAAGAGTATTATAACCTATTTCAGATTAAAAGTCAATA
>JAZNFU010000191.1:0-1780 GCA_045576135.1 Eubacteriales bacterium | reverse complement strand
GTGAGAATCCTCTCCCGTTGTGCTAATAAATAAAAGGTCGGAAAACCCGACCGTATATTTATTGGCGCAGAGGGAGGGATTCGTACCCTCGTGTGCTTTTGGCACAAACTGATTTCGAGTCAGCCCCGTTATGACCGCTTCGATACCTCTGCATATATGATGCAATAGTTTGCATCATATATGCAGAGCCCTGTGAGAAGTGGCTCAAGAGCGCAGCTCTTGAATCCGCTTCGCATATCCCACCGAAGCGTGTCAAGCTCGCTTGTAAACGCAAGGTGCGGATATCTTCGCCAAAGGCGAAATAACTCTTTGTGATGCAGCTATATACATTTTTATTTAAGGAATTTTGATAAAAGCTGTTAACCAGCTTTTGAAACCCTCACTTAAATTCCAAAAAAGCGAGATTTACAAGGTTTTATACAAATCGCAGAATACTTGACGTTAATTCTGCAACATCCACTTCGCATATCCCGCCGAAGCGCGTAAAAAATCGCATTGCCATAGTAGTATACCACAACTTTTCGAAAAATGCAATAGGTTGGGGAAAAATATTTCGCCAAATTTTGAAAAAGCGCTTTATTGACACGCCGAGTCTATTGACATCATTCATATTTTATAGTACAATTACTTTATAAGCTTTGAGAAATTCGGCATAATGGAGCTTGTTTGCAAAGCTGAATTGAAAAACGCGGCTGCTTGCGATTTTACTCGCAGAGTGCAAACGAGTACCGTTAGGCTGACAAGGGGAATTCAAATTATGAAAAAGTATATCGTTACAAAAATCGAGGGTGAATACGCAACCATAACCGACGAGTCGGGCGAGGAGCTTTTTATAGCTATGGCGCTGTTGCCGCTCGGAGTTGATATCGGCACGAAGCTTTGCTACGAATTTCCCGAGTTTTCTATTGACGAGGATTAACGATGGATAGTATGGAAATCGGCAAGACTCGGCGTTATCACCTTTTTGATTTGATTCGCGGCGCTTGTATCATTTACGTCGTATTCTATCACGCAGTTTTTAATTTGGCATCCACCGAAAAGGCGGCTTACGACCTGCTTTTATCGAGCGGTATGAATATATCGAAATTCATATTCGTAAGCACGCTCATACTGCTCTCGGGAATATGCACTCAGCTGACGAGAAGCAACCTGAAGCGCGGCATCAAAACCGCACTCGCGGCTATACTCGTAACAGCGGTTACCGCTATTTTTATGCCGAAAATGACAATAATATTTGGCATTTTACACTTTTTTGGCTCTGCTATGCTGATTTACGCGGCACTCGATAAGCTAATCGCTAAGATTCCGTCATACATAGGAATACCCGTGTTTGCGCTCCTTTGGGCACTCACCTACAATATATACGAGCGGTCGGGTTCCGTGCCGAAATCGCTCCTTCTTTTCATACTCGGCTTTAACACCGGGCACGTGTCGGGTGACTATTATCCTCTGATGCCGCATCTTTTTCTTTTCCTCGTCGGCGCGTTCGTCGGTCGGGCGTTTAAGTCGGGAAAGGTGCCCGAATTCTTCCGCAAAAATCCGATACCGCCGCTATCCTTTATAGGACGCCACACCCTTTTTATATATCTTATTCACCAACCGATACTGTACGGATTTATTTGGTTTATTTTGCCGCTTTTTGCGTGAGCATTCCCCAAAATTTGCGTAATTATTCCAAATTTGTTCGGTGTAATTTAACTCACCGTCCGCAAAAGCTTTTTATTGACTTGCGTTAAAGTTTATGCTATTATATTAATATATTTTACATTAGGAGAACTCA
>JAZNFU010000190.1:0-1921 GCA_045576135.1 Eubacteriales bacterium | reverse complement strand
GGTTGCAATGCTCGCGCGAGCTTCTGCTGAGAAGGTAAGCACTCCGTCATTAAACGAGCAGACGTACGTAACGCGAACGGTATAGTATTCACCTTGATTAAGATTTTCAAAATATCGCACGCCGGTGTTTTCCGCCGTTATTACGCTTCCGTCAAGAGAAATAAGCTCAATTTTGGTTATCGTGACAACATTATCCGGATCGCGCAAGGATATTTCGAAGCCGACACTTTGATACGTCGAGGTAAGGTTAATAATTTTCACTTCGGGAAGCGCAGCGTCGGCAAATTCAAAGCATACAATTCCATCCGTGCAAGAGTCGAATAAATGCGCGGGAATCTTAGTGACGCTCGTTCCGACATATACGTTTATCTTATCGCCCGTAACTGCGAAAACGTAATTATCTTCCTCTAAATCATCCATACTTATTGCATTGAAATATATCTTTTCAAGGCTCTCACAGCAAGCAAATGCATAATCACCTATATACTCAACGCCCGTACCGATGGTAATGCTTGTAAGCTTATCGCAACCGTAAAACGCCCATTCGCCAACGCTCGTCACACTATTTGGAATTACTACGCTCGCAAGATTACATTCGTAGAAGGCATAGGCTCCAATAGCCGTAACACTCTCGGGTATTATAATTTCTTCGACCTTCGTAGTGCCAGTGCCGTTTAAATTTAAAAATCCCATACCTGCAATCTCGGTTACTGCTTTTCCCTTGTAGGTTGTCGGGATTTCTATTCTGGTAAGATATCTGGCGGAGCCAGCAGCAACGGCGTACGTGCCGTCATCCTTCAAAAGAAATTCAAGTCCCTGAGGATTTTCGTCGGTAGAAGCAACATCGCCACCCGATGAAACGTTACCGAGAGAAGTCCAAGTAGCGCCCTTGTCATAGGATACAAACAGCTCACCGCCATCAAGCTTGAATTCGGGGGTTATTCCGTCTTTGCCGTCTTTACCGTCTTCCACGGTGATTTTTCCGCAATCGATGCTTTGACCGTTTGTGAGAATAACCACGAGATTGCCTTGGCTATCTACGAGCATATTCGAAATTCCGACGCCGTCCGCGCCGTCCTTACCGTCTTTTCCGTCTTCACCGCTGATAAGCGCGATAAAATCGTCAAGCGTGCCGACAAATCCGAGATTTTTCGCTTCGTTGTACGCGGACAAAAACGTAATCTCATTTTGATTGAAATTACTATTGTTGTTACCGCCGCCGTTTGCCGTCGGGAACATTCCCTCGCAAGCTATCAGCGAGAAACACAAAATTACAGCCAAAGCTAAAAATGCTAATTTTCTCATTTTTCCATTCCTTCTTCTTTGTTTTTTGGTGAAAATAAAAAATGTGCCCGCAAAGCGAGCACATCTCCATAAAGTACTCCACTTTGCTGCGACACAAACCTTTCCCAAGAAAATATGAAAAGATAGGAAGTACTAAAATGGTATAGTACACCCTCTTGAGAAATATTCGGTTTATGTCGCAAGCACATTATAGCACCAAAGTAAAAAAATGTCAATATAAAATTAAAGGCGGATTTCAGCTGAAAATGCTGAAATCCGCATAGGTTACGGTATTTTCGTTTAGCTATCGAGAAACACCAAGCACAAATTCAAATCACTCGGGCGGTGAAACGATGCGTTTTCAGCTCTGCTGAATTAACCTCTGAGCTTTTCGATAACCTCGCGCTTATCCGCTGCTTTGAATACCGCGCTTCCCGCAACGAGCACGTTTGCGCCCGCCGCAATGGCGTCCTTTGCGTTTTGGGCGTTTATTCCGCCGTCAACCTGAATATCAACCGAGAGTCCCAGGCGGTCGATTTCAGCCTTAAGCTTTCTGACCTTTTCAAGCATTTCGGGCATAAACGCCTGTCCACCGTAGCCCGGCTCAACCGTCATAACGAGAACCATATCGCAAAGC
>JAZNFU010000189.1:0-2600 GCA_045576135.1 Eubacteriales bacterium | reverse complement strand
CGAGAAACACAACTTCTTCTGCACACAGACTGAGGCGTTTATCGAGTCGTGCAGAAGTGGCGTAAAGTGCCGCAGCAATATCGATAATATCCTTCCCACGATGAAGCTTATCGACACTCTTTACACTTCCGCCGAGCTTGGCGAAGAGGTGAAGTTCGGTGAGTGATTTGATTACCGATAAGAGTACCGAGGGAAAAAATACACAAAAATGTAAAAAAAGATTTACAATTCTTGGCGTAGAGTTCGTATATCTGTACCTTTTCGGTATATGGATTGCACATCTCGGTTGGCTGATAGAGAATATTGCAAAGAGTATATCGACCCTTCACGTATTTGACAGCAGATTTCATCTTCTGCCGTTTATATGGCCGTATTCTCTGATAATCTTCGCCTTTCATATTGCGCTTCGCGACCCCGACGATATAGTCTTTTTCGGCAAGCGCATTTTCCCGCCCGAGATGAAGCACGCAAAGCTTTATTCCAATCTTATGGGACTCGGAATAGTTTGTGCTCTCGTCTTTCTCGGCGAGCTGGTCGTCGGAAACGTGTGGGATATATTCTTCGGCGTGCAGCTTTGGGATTACAGCTATATGCCGCTTCCGATAACGCAGTATACGAGTGCGTTTACCACCTTCGGATACGGCGGTGGAGTATTTCTGATATTCAAATTTATATACAAGCCGGTGCTGAATCTTCTGCGGAAGCGAGTCAGCTTCAAGATTGCCAAAATTATCTGCTGTACGCTCGGCGTCGCAATTCTTCTTGATAATTTGAGAATGATTTTGTGCATAATAATTTTGGGGGACGCCCCGATGTACTGGTCAATTCATTGGTGAGCGGCGGCGTTTGCAATAGCCACGCTCGTCACGGCTTAGCCGATTTAAACGGGGTAGAGTGAAAGCCTATCATCGCCCTCGTAATATATTCCAAGAAAAATTTTGTCGCAGCCCCCATAGCCGCTTTGCGATAACCGCTTTTTGAGCCAAGCTTCGTCGCGGCCGATGCGCGTAAGATTTTCTCCCATAATTCTGCCGTCCATAATCACTTCACAACCGACGTGAGCCTTGGGCGGCAGAATTTTCATATCCGAGGGCGTCAGCGGACGCTTGTCGCTTTTAGGCAGTACCGACAGCTTTCCGTTATGCTCGAAAACGGCGACCTCTATTTCGCAAAGGTCAAAATATCCAATCTCGCGGCACATAAGCAAAAATTCGGATAGGTCGAGCTTGGATTTTTTCATATTTTCTCGGTAAAGCTTGCCCTCTGCCATAATAATGGTCGGCGTTCCGTTTATAAACTTGCGAGTCTTCGGCAGCTTGTGCGTTAGTTTTCCGAGCAAAACCGAAATCGCTCCGTATATCCCAAGCGCCAAAAGTCCGCGCCAGGGTGACTCAAGGTCTATTGCAAGCTCCGCGCCGATAGAGCCTATCGTTATTCCGCTGACGTAGTCGAAAAAGTCGAGCTGTGCCACCTGCTTGTGTCCCATCAGCTTGGTTGTGATAAAAAGTGCCGCGACCGATAAAAGCGACGTCAGCGTAATCTTTAAAAATTCCATTTTCCCACCTCGAAACAGTATTTTGAATATTGTGTGCAGGTGGGAATTCTTTTATTCGCCTTTTGCCGTGTCGACGTATTTACTCGGCGTCACGCCGTAGCGCAGCTTGAATTTGTGCGAGAAATAATTGCTGTCGTTGTATCCGCACGCGTAAGCGATTTCGGATATGGATTTACCCGGCTCGTGAATAAGCATATATTCCGCGCGCTTAAGACGAAGCACGTTCAAGTACTCCGAGAAGCCAAATCCCGTTTTTTTCTTAAAGCTGCGCGAGAGGTGCTCCGCGCTTACCGAAAACTCTCTTGCCACAGATTCGAGCGTGATATCCGAGGTGTAGTTGTCCTTTAGGTATTGAAGCGCCCCTTCAACGAAGCCGTGCGCCGTGGTGTCACCTATTTTCTCGTCCGCGTTTCTGGCAAGGTGTATAAAAAGCCTGCCGACAAGCGCGGTGATGGCGTCAGCCGTGTACTCGTCCGACCTCTCGTATTCGGCGCCCAGCTTTGTCATAAGCTCGGCTATCTCGGCGGTGTAGGACTTTTTTCGCAAAATATGGGCGCCGCCCGAAAGCCTTGCGAGTGCCGATTGCGGTATCATTTTTTCCGGGCAGTTGATAAGATATCTGACGTGCGCACTCGCACCGTAGTTCGTGCGGTGAATGATGCCGCTCGGAATGATAACCGTGTCACCAGCGCCTATCGAATAAACCGCGTCGTCGATAAAATAGTCGCAAGCGCCGCTTTTCAGATAGTATATCTCGTAGTCGTCGTGGTAGTGTCCGTCGCACCCCGCGTCCCACTCGCCGCCCGAGTGGCTGAAATAGAATTTCGCACTCGCGCTATCGTTGCTTTGCATATCTGCGCCCCCTTAAAAAATTCTTAGCTCCGTTTTAAAACGGTCGGTAAAATCCACGAGTCCCATAGCCTTGGGTTAACTATACCACAAAATATCAAAAAAATCAAGATTACAGCCCAAAAAGGTCAAATTTGATAAGGTATATTTGGCTTTTTTGATATAAAATTAAATTGTAAAATATTTATTGGGGGTA
>JAZNFU010000188.1:0-6207 GCA_045576135.1 Eubacteriales bacterium | reverse complement strand
CCGCCGTTGTGGTTGACTCTGGTTTTGTCGTGCCACTTGATAACGAAGCAGCCGTAGCCAAAGGTGTTAATGGGTGAGGGAGTCAAAACCTTTTCCCAGGTTTTTGGCTTGAGCAAGAGCTTGTTTTTTATAGCGAGATTTATCTTGTAAACGTCACGGACCGTGCTTATTATATCACCGCCGCCAATCATCCAATCAAACGCGGGCGGTATCGGCAATAGCTCATCCCCCACAAGCTCATAGCCTGTAACGAGCGTTTTGGGCAGCTCGCGGCCTTCGTAATAAACGAGGGTGTCTTTCATTCCAAGCGGTGCGAACACCTCTTTTTCCATATATTCGGGGTAGGGCATACCCGATACGTTTTCAATGATAATCGCCGTTATATTAAAATTGATATTTGCGTAAAAGCCGTCCGTGCCGGGTGCGAATCTGTTTTTGAAAGAGGTTAGAATTTTGAGATGCTCGCGCGTTTTTGAGGCAACTCCGGGTGCGTTATCCTTTGCGAATTCCGGGTCGTAAAAGTCGGGAAGACCGCTGGTGTGGTTGAGCATCGTATGTATCGTAACCCGCGAATCAAGTCCTTCGCATTCGGGAACGTATTTCGACGGATGCGCATCAAGGTCTATAAGCCCCTTGTCGTAAAGCTTCATAAGTCCCATAGCGCAAAGCGATTTTGAGAGCGAATACAGCACGAAACGTGAGTCCTTCGTGAAGGGCGTTTTGTTTTCGATATCGGCATAGCCCATATCGCGCTCGTATACCAATTCGCCGCCGAGCCTTACACTGAGGCTGCCCATAATTCTGTTTTTTTCGCAGTACTCGTCAATCCTCTTATTGAGTCTTTCTACGTTCATTTTTTTGTCCTCTTATATTTTATGTAGTCTGGTTTATTTTTGAATAAATGCGCTGTGCGATGTCGCAAATACGCTTTATCTCCTCGTCGGACGCCGTGTCGAGCCGCTTTTTCTTCGGCTTGCCCCAAACGTCAAATACTGCGGGGCCTATCCACTCGTAGCCAAGGGTGGTGTCAAAAAGTCCCGATATAATAGAGAGCGCGGCAGCCTTCGGCTTCATAAAAATAATCTTCATCGGGTGCTTTATAAGCGCGAAAATCAGCTTCGGATAGTGTGCCGTTATATTCGTAAAGGTAATTCCGGGGTGCGCTATCGAAACGCCCCCACCCTCAAGCGAAAGAAGCGAATAGGTGAGATAGCGCTTCGCGTTGCCGTAAACGAGGCTTGCTCTTTTCCTCGTTATGAAATCTATATCCGACTCGTCTGTCTTTGAGTAGTTATGCGCTATGCTTCCGACGGCTACTATCCTGCCGCCGCGCTCGCGGATTTTCGGCATCAGCCGACGCGCGAGATAGTAGGGGGATACGAAATTTATCTGAAAGACGTTGTCGTATCCGGTGTTGCAAATACACCGAGGAATACTGTACGCCCCCGCGTTTAATATAAGGTAGTCGACGGGCAGTTGCGAAAGCTGCTCTGCGGCGGCAATCACCGTGTCCATTTTTTCAAGGTCGGCATAAATCTGCGTTATGGAAAGCGCAGGGTACAGCGCCGTAAGCTCCCCCGCGAGCGCGAGCGATTTCTCGCGGCTTCGGTTGATAAAGACGAGATTTGCGCCAAGGGAGGCAAGATGCAAGCAAAGCTCGCGACCGATGCCGCCCGTCGCTCCGCTTACGGCAACGAGCTTTCCCGAAAGCGATTTTGCGTTTTTCTTTAGCCAGTTTTTCGTATTCATATTTTTACCTCTGCCGAATGCCTTAAAGAGCAAATGTGGCGCGTTTTGCAAATAGTTATTGTCAAAAAACGACAAAAATCTTCAAAAAACATTTGATAATGATTTATTCGTTGATTTCCGATATGACCTCGTCCATAATTTTACGCACCCTCTCTACCGACACCTTGACTACGCGTCGGTCGTAGGTGATAAGGCCGTTGGTTTCGTCCTCAACGTCGCTTATCTGCGTAAACACGGCACCGCAAAGCCCGCGCGAAACGTACGGCTTCACCTCGTCAAGATACAGTCTTTTTAGCGCTTCTTCGTATTCCTCTGCATCCTCAAACGTGCGGTAGCCGTAGTTTTTCGGGCCGAAAAGATGCCCCGAAACTCTGTGCGAATAACCGCCGAATTCGCTTATTATTATCGGTCGGTCGGTCTGCGCTTTGAGCTTTATGCGCTTGAAATAAATGTGGTGCGAGTCAACGTCGCTCTTTTTGCGTATAAACCACCCCGACGTTGCATCTATAACTCTCGTTGGGTCCTCCGCCTTTGCCTTTTCGTACATCTCGTCCGCCGAAAACTGTCCCCAACCCTCGTTAAAAATCGTGTAATAAAGGACCGACGGCACGTTATAAAGATGCTTCATAGTGCCGAGTGTCGTGTGCTCGAATATCTCGCGGCTCTCGGCGTCCCGATGCATCAGCTTGTCGGGAAGCTGCTTTAAGCCTACGGTCGGAAGCGCAGTATCACGAATGAAGCTGTAATCCGAATTGTTGACCATATCTTGAAAAACGATAATACCGAGCGTGTCGCAAAGATGGTAAAAAATCAGCGGCTCAATCTTGATATGCTTTCTGAGTGCGTTGAAGCCGAGCGATTTTGCAAGAAGAATATCGTCGCGGTATCCGTCGGCTGTCGCAGGCAGGAAAATTCCGTCGGGATAATACCCCTGGTCGAGCAGAGCGTTGAAGAAATACGGCTTTCCGTTGAGTAAAATTCTCGGTATGCCCCGAAGCTCGCCGACGCTCACCGTGCGAAGCGCGAAGTAGCTTTCGATTTTGTCCGAATCGCATTCGAGCGTGAAATAATAAAGGTGTGGAGTCTCGGGCGTCCAAGGCTTTGCGTCCTTGGGCGAAAGCGTTATTTCGCCCCCCGAAAATTCGTACACCTCGCCGTCGAGGGTGAGCCTCTTTTTGCCCGTGCCGCCGAATACTCGGATTTTGACCTCGCTGAGCGAGGGGGTTATTTCTATTCCGTCGAACGCGCCCGCCCCGACGCTCTCAAGCCACACCGTCTGCCATATTCCGCTGACGGGCGTGTACCACATACCGCCTCTGTCGGTGCGCTGCTTTCCGTACGGATATTTTTTCGAAAGCTCGTCCAAAACGCGTACGGTAAGCTCGTTTTCCGCCTGCAAATAATCGGTTATATCTATGGAAATCGGCAGATATCCGACGTATCCGTCGAACACCGACTCGCCGTTGAGGTAAACCGTGCAAAGCTGGTCTACAGCTCCGAAATTAAGTAAAACTCTGTCCCGAATGAAGCCGTCGGGGAGTGTAAAGCGCTTTCTGTAAAAGAGAAATTCCTCTTTTTCGTGGTGTCTGCCGACACCTGAAAGACGGCTTTCCATAGGAAAGGGAACGAGTATCCTCTCCGGGTACTCCGCGGGTAAATCCGAGCACCTGCTAAGCGCAAAATCCCACTCGCCGTTGAGCGAAATAAAGGAATCTCTTTTGAATTGCGGGCGAGGATAATCGCTCCACGGCGAGTCCTTATCAAGCTCGTCCTCGTATTTCGTTCTCAGTATAGCTATGCTTTCGTTTTTCTTCATTTTTTCTCCGTTCTGTGTGGCATACGAAATATGTTAATTGGCGGCACGGCGAGCCACAGCCGTGAATTTTACGCCCAAAATACGTTAACTATGAACTGTATAAGCGATACGGTAAGAAACAGTATCGCGCCGAGGTTTACAACAGCTATTTTTACGGAATCCTTGCGCGGCAGTGCGATTTTTGCCTCGCTTGAGATGTAAAGAGTCTGCGCCTTGAGCTTTTTTGCGAGTATTACTATACCCGCTGCAGCCATTCCGTATTCGAGCAGAGTATAGGTGAAAAGCAGTCCGCCGATAAGCAAAAGACGCGAATAGTCCACCTCGCCGCCTGCGGTAATCACCTCTGCCATCTCTTGAAGCTCGGTGAGCATCCTTGAGAGCGGAACGGCAACGACGGAGCCTAAAAAGTTAATAATTGTGTGCATTACGATGGGATATAAGGCGTTTCTCGTCTTCGTGTAGATAAATCCGAGAATAAATCCAAGCCCCGCCGCATAGAAGAATTGATAGAAATTTCCGTGGAAAAGACCGAACGCAACGGATGATGCGATAACCGCCGTTAAATCGCCGAACACCGATAGTCTGTCGATTATGAGCTTTCTGAAAATCAGCTCCTCGACTATAGGACCTACAATCACGACGACGAGCAGGAGTATCCAACTCGGCGAATTTGACACGAGCTCGGCAACGCCGTTGTTAACCTCGCGCCCAAGTAGTGAGCTTATAGCGTCGTTTATCGATACGCCGACGAGGCTTCCCACCGTCATCACGCCCTGCGACACGAAGAAAAGAAGGATGAACTCGTCTATGCCGAGCTTTGATTTCGGGCGGCTCGTGCGCTCCATATTCCGAAGCGTAAGAAAAAGGGCGGGAAATGCGACGGCGTACATCGGCAGAGCGTTGATTATCCAGGTGAAATAAACGCTCTTTGTGATGGCTTGTGCTTTGTCGCGGAAGAAGAGGTAAATCACGGCGTATATAAGCGCGATTGCCGCGTAGGTTACCGCGGTGAAGATAAAGAGCGAAAGCCCTATTCGCGAAAACGCACCTCTCGCGCGACGCGCGTCCTCTGCCGAAAGCTCTGCGTCGGGGCGAGGTGCTTTGCGCCTGTGCGGCTCTTTTTCGCGGTTGCCGCCACCGTACCCTTCGCCCCGAAAGGCGCGCGTGTAAAAATCGTTTCTCATAACGGCTCCGTGTCGCCCCGATTCCGAGTGCCGACGGTCCTATGGCGCGTCGGGGGGCGCTCGTGCATTTTTTAATTATTTTATCACCATTGACCGAAGAATACAACAGATTTTGGGAATGTTTGCAAAATGTTTTATATTTTGGCTAATTTCCGGCTCGGATATTTGGTGATTTTGGGTAATTAATATTTATAATTTAACTTGAAAAAAGCTTTCGCGTGTGTTATAATGACTATGTATTATTTTTAGGACCTTCGGCGTGTGCGGCAGATTCCTTGAAACCGACCGGGCGCACCGTTGACAATCGGGGGAGTTATGTTTAAACAAGGCTTTAACAATGAAAAATATTTGAAGCTTCAATCGAGTAAGATTAAGGAGCGCATATCTCTTTTCGGAGAGAAGCTGTATCTTGAATTCGGGGGAAAGCTTTTCGACGATTTCCACGCGTCGCGCGTTCTGCCGGGATTTGCTCCGGACAGTAAAATAAAAATGCTCATAGAGCTTCGCGAGGATGCTGAGATAATAATAGCGATAAACACCGCGGATATAGAAAAAAACAAGGTCAGAGGCGACCTTGGCATAACCTACGACCTTGACGTTTTCAGGCTTATCGACGCCTTTCGCGGTTACGGGCTTTACGTCGGCTCGGTCGTGCTTACGAGGTACAAGCCGAGTCCCGCCGCCGACTCCTTCAAGCAAAAGCTTGAAAATCTCGGAATACCCGTATATAAAAACTACGAGATTGACGGATATCCGAGAAACATACCGCTGATAGTGTCCGAGGACGGATACGGTAAAAACGAGTATGCGAAAACCACAAGACCGATAGTTGTCGTGACGGCTCCCGGTCCCGGCTCGGGTAAAATGGCGACCTGCCTTTCGCAGATATACCACGAAAACAAGCGCGGAATTAAGGCGGGATACGCGAAATTTGAAACCTTCCCGATATGGAATATTCCACTTAAGCACCCGGTGAACCTCGCCTATGAGGCGGCGACCGCCGACCTTGCGGATATAAATATGATAGATCCCTTCCACCTTGAAGCGTACGGTGAAACCGCGGTTAACTACAACAGGGACGTCGAGGTGTTCCCGGTGCTTCGCGCAATGCTTCGCGGAATTCTCGGCGAGTGTCCATATAAATCCCCGACCGATATGGGCGTTAATATGGTTGGCGACTGTATATACGATAACGAAGCGGTTTCTCACGCCTCGCGGCAGGAGATAATTCGCCGCTACTATTCGGCTCTTTGCAATATGAGAAAGGGCGCGAGCAACGAGGTCGAAATTCAGAAAATAGAATTTCTTATGCAGGAGCTCGGCTGTGACGCCGCCTCCGACCGCGCGTGTGTCGGCGCGGCGCTTGAAAAGGCGGAGGCTACCGGCGCACCCGCTATGGCAATAGAGCTTAACGACGGCAGAGTCGTTACAGGTAAAACGTCCTCGCTTCTCGGCGCG
>JAZNFU010000187.1:0-3662 GCA_045576135.1 Eubacteriales bacterium | reverse complement strand
CGAAAATTCAGCCGCAACAGGTCTTGAAACACCGATAAGCATCGAGCCGAGAATGGTAGATCCCGAACGAGAGGTGCCGGGAATTATCGCGAGCATCTGAAAGACGCCGATGAGGAAGGCGCTACGAAGGCTGATATCAGAAAGCTCGGTGATTTTTGCCTCTCGGCTTTTGTTTAATTTTTCTATAATGATAAAGAGAATACCGTATACGATAAGTGCCGCCGCAACGACGTAGGAATTATAAAGCCAACCGTCAATATCCTTACCCGAAACCTTCTCAAGCAGCTTATCGAACACTATACCGACGAGTGCTGCGGGAACGCTCGCTACGATAACGCGAAGCCAAAGTCCAAGAGTTTCTTTTCTTTTCTCGCGGGCTTTGGATTTCGATATCGGGTTTAATTTATCAAAGAAGAGCACGACGACGGCAAATATTGCGCCGAGCTGTATTACGACGTTAAACATCTCAACGAACTGCTCGCGAAAGGCATCGTCTATAAGTCCGCCGTTTAACGAAAGAAACTCCTCAATTACTATCAGATGTCCCGTAGAGCTTACCGGAAGCCACTCGGTAACACCCTCGACAATTCCCAAAATCACGGCTTTCAAAATTTCGATAAAATCCATATCAATCTCCAAACAAGCAATAAATGTCAATATTTGTTGTCAAAAAGCTCATTTTGCTCTTATTATATCGCCAACCTTGAACTCTGCACCAGCCACAATCTCAAAGCTCATATACGGATGCGGAGTACTCTGTATTGAATTTCCGTATTCATCAAAAAGCTCCGTTATATCAACGTCCGTACCGACCGAGCCGGGCGTTAGAAGCTCTACCGAGTCACCGAGAGTCATTTTATTTCTTTGCGAAAATTTAGCGCGTCCCACTCCGCCCTCGGTGCAAACGGCAAGATACGCCTTTTCCTTCATATAACCGTTATTCGATGCTAAATTCGCATCCCCCCTCGGATCAGAGAAATAGTATCCGGTTGCGTATTCTCTGTGGCTTACCGATTCAAGCTCTCGGTACCATTCGGGGCGGTACTCGTACTTGCCCGAAAAATAAGAGTCGATTGCCATTTTATAGGTATTGGTTACCACCGCGGTATAATATGCGGATTTCATTCTTCCCTCTATTTTGAAGGAATTTATTCCCGCCTCGATAAGCTCGGGGATATGCTCCACCGTACAGGTGTCGCGGCTCGCAAGAATAAAAGTTTCGCCGTTTATTTCTTCGATAGGCATTTTGAGCTCGGGTCGCCTTTCCTCGACGATTTCATACCTGCGCAGAGTATAATTCCAACGGCAAGGCTGCGCGCACATACCTCGGTTGCCATCCCTATCCACCATATGTCCCGAAAGCAAGCATCTGCCGCTATACGACACACACATTGAACCGTGTATAAAACATTCTATTTCAACCTCGTCGGGAATATTCGCTCTGATAGCCTTTATTTCCGCAAGCGTAAGCTCTCGCGCGAGCACTACCCTTTTAGCGCCAAGCTCGTACCACGCGCGGCAAGCGGCGGCACTCACCGCATTCGCCTGAGTGGATACGTGTATTTCAATTTCGGGTATCAGACGCTTCGCGAGCATAAGAACCCCGACGTCCGCAACTATGATAGCGTCGGGAGCTATGCTCTTAAGACTCTCAAAGTATTTTTCAAGAAGCGCGTATTCGTTTTCTCTTGGCATAGTATTCACGGTAAGGTACACCTTAACGCCGCGCTCGTGTGCATACCTGATGGCATCGGAAAGCTCGGCGAGCGAAAAATTATCCGCCGCGGCTCTCATTCCGAAAGCCTCGCCCGCAAGATATACGGCGTCAGCACCGTAAAGTATTGCCATACGCATTTTTTCAAAGTTACCCGCCGGTGACAAAAGCTCGGGTCTTTTCATATTTTTCACCTCATTCTATCGGATGATTCTGTCGGTCAAAGCATTCTTAACGACAAGTCAATTTCAACAGGCAAATCCGCAAAAAGTCTGCAAATTTGCTTGTAAATGTCAATTTTATTTTACAATTAGATTTATTTCCCACGCAGGAAGACACCTCGTTCGGCGTAAAAACATTTTTCGATTCGGGTATCTTTCCTTAATCAAAAGAGGAAGCTCAAACAAATCCCGACTTTTATGATAAAGCGACACGAGAAGCCTCGGAGCACAGCACTTTATGGTATTATGGCTACCCAAGAGTGCCTCATATTCGTCCCCCTCGACGTCGTATTTTATATAATCGGTCTTTATATTCAACGAGTCTACCGTAACGAGTGACACAAGCTCACTCTTATGCTCGTAGGATGCGCTCGAGGATATTGACGAGTTTCTGTTTCCGCTTGATAAAAAGCTCATACTGCCGCACTCGCCGTGTGCCGCCGCGTTGATGACTGACGGCTTTACGCCCTCGCACTCCTCGGCGTACTTCTGTAGCTTTTTAAAGTTTCGTTTGTCAGGCTCTATTGCCGTAATTTCGCACAAATTCGGAAAATACCTTTTCATTTCGCGCACGGTATCGCCGTTGTACGCACCCACGTCAAGCGCAGAGGTTACCTCGTCGATTCCCACGAGCGAATATATATCGTCGGTATCCGAAAACGCGCCGAGTAAATATTCCATACGCCCGCTTAATTTGTAATTTACCACCGCCGCATAGCAATTCTTGGACTCCTCGTCCTCAAAAAGCTCGTAGGCGCTGACTATTTTCTCGTAATTTGAATTGTAAAACGCCCTGTCGAAGTAAATTTCACTCTCCGCCACCGGCATATCGGGGACGTAAACGTCGTATTTTCGGTCAATCTCCGCGAGCATATCTATCACCTCGGCGCGAGATGAAGCAAACGATACCGCTATCACGAAATCGGAATACGTTTCTCTTATCTCAGAGAAGCTTTTTACCCTTATTCCCCGATAGCTGTGACCGCGCACGAAGCCATCCGAGGCAAAAACGTCGACGGGTGTAATTCCGTACGCTTCAAAGCGCCGAAAAAGCTTATCCGCGCCGTTACCCATACCGTATACGACTATCGGTCGGTTTTGCGCCGCAAGCTCGTCCCACATATCGACCGACACGGGATAGCTCGGCAATGCGTACTTTTTATACGGCATATCAAGGCTCCTTTTTTTAAAATTTCAATTGATTTTTCTCATAGCTTGTGTTAGAATAAAAATAAAAAGGAAAATGCGGCTATGGATTGTATATTTTGTAAAATCATCGCCGGTGAAATCCCCGGCAAAAAAATCTACGAGGACGAATACTGCTACGCCTTTGCAGATATAAATCCGCAAGCACCCTCGCACACTCTCGTAGTCCCCAAGCTCCACATCGCGTCGCTTGACGAGGTAAACGAGGAAAACGCCGAGTACGTAAAGCAGATTTCTCTTGCAATACCCAAAATCGCAAAGCTTTTGGGACTCACGAGAGGATACCGTGTTATAACGAATATCGGCGAGGACGGAGCGCAAAGCGTAAAGCACCTTCATTTCCATATTCTCGGCGGCAAAAAGCTCTCCGAGCAAATGGCTTAAGGTTAAAATAAAAATAACCGCTGTGTTCAGCGGTTATTTTTATTGCGGTGCACGAAAAAAGCTTACGCCTTTTCCTTAACCTTTGCCGCCTTACCAACTCTGCCACGGAGATAGTAGAGCTTGGCACGGCGAACCTT
>JAZNFU010000186.1:0-2278 GCA_045576135.1 Eubacteriales bacterium | reverse complement strand
TCCGACTTGAAAGTATTTCAGCGCCCGAAAGCTTATCGAGTGCCGTGGAAATTATAACGGCGTCGGAATTGTGCTCTTTTATGAGAGATATAGCCTCCTCGGCTCTGCCCGGCTTGGCTACGTCGACGTGCGAAAGAACTATCGCGGATGCGTGCTCGACCTGGTCGTTAAAGAATTCACCGAAATTCTTCATATACATCTTACATTTACCCGCATCAACGACTACCGCAAGGCAGTTGATTTCAAGATTTTCGGATTTCACAGCCTTCACCGCACGCACGACGTCCGAAAGCTTACCGACGCCCGACGGCTCGATTATAATTCTTTCGGGTGCAAGCTCACGCTCAACCTTGGCAAGCGCCTCGGTGAAATCACCGACGAGCGAGCAGCAGATACAGCCCGAATTCATTTCGGTAATCTCTATTCCCGCATCCTTGAGAAATCCGCCGTCAATGCCTATCTCACCAAATTCGTTTTCAATAAGAACGACGCGCTGTCCCGCGTAGGCCTCCTTAATGAGCTTTTTTATAAGCGTGGTCTTTCCCGCACCCAAAAATCCCGAATATATATCAACCTTTATCATAGTATACCCACCTTATCTAACGTTCATATTCAATCTATTCAATTATAGTATAACACCGTACGAAAGTCAATAGCTTAAAACGGAAAAATATAAATTTTCGCTATTTTCAACCGCTTTTTTACACAAAAACAGAGGTAAAATATACAAGCTGCTTTGAAATCGTTTTTTGCTTCTCATTCAGTCAACCGATAGCCTACCCTTTGTTGAAAAGCCGTCGAAGCCGCCTTGACGGAGAGCTTCGTATACGGCGATGGCGACCGCATTCGAAAGGTTAAGACATCTGAGAGTCGGGAGCATAGGTATTCTCACCGAACGGTCGATATTCTCGCTTATAAGCTGCTCGGGGAGTCCTCTCGTTTCCGAGCCGAAGACGAGATATACGTTGTCGGGATATTCGACCTCGGAGTAAACCTTACCCGCCTTTGAGGAAAAGAACCACATAACAGCATCCGGATTTTTAGCGGTGAAATCCTCGTAGTTGTCGTAATAGTATACGTTCAGCTTATCCCAGTAATCGAGTCCCGCACGCTTGAGAGTTCTGTCGCTTATTTCAAAGCCGATAGGGCGTATTATATGCAAATTCGCGCCGGTTACGGCACAGGTGCGTGAAATGTTACCCGTATTCTGCGGTATTTCGGGCGAATACAGAACCACGTTTATTTTCTTCATAATTCTCTCCTTTACGGAACGCTTTATTTTATTACGACGTAATCATTATACAACCTAGCTTCGATATTTGCAAGTTTTTTTGGAATTTCGTGGGCTTTGTGTAAAAATTTTTTGAATTTTTCGAAATCTATTTATTTTACGCAAAAAATATGATATACTATCCTAAATAGCTATGCACACAGTGCCTCTCAACGACAAAAGGAGATTTTATATGGGACTTTTAAAGCTGCTTTTCGGCAATTACAGCGAAAAGGAAATAAAGAAAATAACCCCCATCGTAGACGAAATAGATTCACTCGGCGATAAATTCGGGCAAATGAGCGATTCGGAGCTTCGCAGCTACACCGAATATCTTAAGGGCCGCCTCGCAGACGGCGAAACGCTCGACGATATTCTGCCCGAGGCGTTTGCACTCGTGCGCGAGGCGGATACCAGAGTTCTCGGAAAGCGCCCCTACCGCGTTCAGCTTATGGGCGGTATACTGCTCCACCAGGGACGAATTGCGGAAATGAAAACCGGTGAGGGTAAGACACTCGTTGCGACGCTTCCCGCTTATCTTAACGCGCTTTCGGGACGTGGCGTTCATATAGTCACGGTAAACGACTACCTTGCAAGCCGTGACAGCGAGGAAATGGGTAAGGTTTACGGCTTCTTGGGACTTAAGACCGGTCTTATTATACACGGACAGACGGCTGACGAGAAGCGTGCAGCATATGCGGCGGATATCACGTACGGTACTAACAACGAGATGGGCTTCGACTATCTGCGTGACAATATGGTCGTTTACAAGGAGCGTATGGTTCAGCGCGGACACAATTTTGCTATCGTGGACGAGGTTGACTCAATTCTTATCGACGAGGCGAGAACGCCGCTTATCATTTCGGGTGTAGGCGAAAAATCCACCTCTGTATACGATATGGCTGACAAGCTCGTACGCACGCTCACAAAGCACGTCGTCAAAGAGGTCGACACGAAGGAGGACCTCGACACCTATTCCGAGGACTACATCGTTGACGAGAAGGCACG
>JAZNFU010000185.1:0-2965 GCA_045576135.1 Eubacteriales bacterium | reverse complement strand
TAACCGGCATCAATTCCTCGCTCGGTAAGAATTTTTGCACCAACAGCGTCGGTTATGACACCCGAGGTTATAAGCTCTTTCGGCAAATGTCTTGCGTTTTCACCGAAAGCCGCAACAACGCCGCCACCGTAATATTTTGTGGATATTCCGTTGTGTGAGAGAGGATATTGCGCTCTTGAGAAGAAGGAATAGAGCACGTCGCGGGACCAGCCCTGATAAAGTTCCCCGAAATCGCTGTCCGCAAGCTTGTGCATAGGCTCGAAAATGCGAACTCCGACAGCCTCTTTGTCACGGAAGATATCCCAAAGCTCCGAGCGGTTTTTCGCATTTCTCATATGACGCTCGTTATATCCGTCCTCAAATTCGATCGGGTGGCGGTAGTCGTACAAGTATTTGAGCATTTCGTCAAGCTCGCCGTTTGCAACGAGTGCAAGGTCGAAAATTTCAAGGTGGTTTGCGGGAATAGTGTAGCGTGGGCGTGGGTACGTATCGCCCTCACCGATACATTCTATGCCGTTTTCACGGCACCATATGCTCTGGATTCTGTTGTATTCAATTGTGGATATGATATCTCCCCAACAGCGGCTGATCGTTTGCCAATACGGAGCACCGTTTGCGCGTAGGAAAGGCTTCGTATTACCCGCAAATGCGTGTGCAAGCTCTATTGCATCCGTGCCGTCTGTATCCCAAACGTCAAAGCACATACAGATGCCCATTTGCATTTCGGGGTGTATTTTGTCAACCTCACTGCGAATCGTTTTCGCAAGGCTCACCACAGTGTCGTTCATCGAAGCTATGTAAGCGTCACGGTATCTGTTAGGACCTCCCGTATAAATCTTTTTGACAAGCTCGGCACGCGAGAGATTTTCTCCGACTCTTGCGCAAATGTCAGCAACGTGATTCGGGCAGAAGCAGCCGAGCGAATATCCACGCTGTCCCATGCGGAAGTCATCGTCTATCATAAGAATAGAGGGTTTGATTGCCGCTATTTTCTTTATAAATTTTGTAAAATCACGGCGGAGCGCCTCGTCCGAGGGGCAGAAACAGTCACCGGGTGTTGAACCGTCCTCGCCGACGAAGCCCTGATATCTTCCTTTTTTGTCGTACACCGTAATGTCCGCAAGACCGTGACCGAAGCTGTTTATCCAGATGCACGGCTCTATTCCTGCATCCTTTAATACGGGGATGAGCTTGGCGCATTTCTGTATTTTTTCATTCTGCATACTCTCTGACGAATAAAATTCACCAAGGCCGCAAAGAAATACACGGTCTATTTTGCTATCGTTAAGCATCTTTATCCATCGGGTAAGGTTTTCATCGGTAACGTAGTTAATCGAAAAAGGAACACTTTGATTTCTCATATTTAACTCCTTGAAAAATGTTGATAAAATTAGCGAATAAACCGAACGTCAATAGCCTATCGACACGCCGAATAAAAGCACGAGTGCCGAGAGCGTAAAGAGTATAATCTGTAATTTCCAGGTCCATTTAACCCACTTGCCGTAGGATACGTTTGCAATCGAGAGCGCAACGAGCAGCACGGGATTCGTCGGCAAAATAACGTCGGTAAATCCGTCAGCCATACAGTATGCGAAGATAACGAGCGTCGGCGAAAGACCGAGTGCCGTCGCAATCGGCATAACTATCGGCATAACCAGTATAATTTTCGCCGATGCCGAGCCGATAAATATCTGCAAAAACAGAACAAGGACGTAGATAAGTATAACCGCAAGAAAACGGCTCTTGCCGAGCAGCAGATTAATGACGAAATTCATTATCGTGTCGATGATTCCGCTTTCGGTCATAACCAGCTTAACCGATGATGCGAGCGCTATCATAACGACGGCGGGAAGCATCGATACGGCGCCGTTTAAGAGGTGTCGGAAAACGTCGGATTTTTTATCGACTAAACGAAGACCGATAACCGTGCTCGTTATCAAAAAGCTCGCCGAGAGAATCGGTATTGCATAGTCTGATATTGCTCTTACCGACGCGATAAGAACGAGTATTACGCCTTGTATAGAGAAGAAAATCGAATAAAGACGGAAAATTCTGTCATCCTCCGCGCGATGAAGCTCGGCGGTGCCGCTTATGCTCTCGCGCTTTTTCTCGTCCGATTCAAAGCTTAGAGAAAGCTTGGGATTTTTTCTGATTTTCTTTAGGTGCAAAAGCATAAACGTGCATAGAACACCGTAAACCAAAACGAAAAAAAAGGCTCTGAGCCACACGCCTTCGGTAATGCTTATTCCGGTTACCTCGGCGGCAAGTCCCACCGAAAAGGGATTGGTTATGGCTGCGGAAAAACCGAAGCACGCCGCTAAAAGACAAGCTCCAAGCCCCGTCATCGTGTCAAGCCCCAACGACAGCATAAACATCGTTATTATGGGAAGGAGCGTAACAAGCTCCTCAAACATTCCGAAAAAGCTGCCGAAAAGCATAAATACGAGAACGGTAAGACAAACGACCGGACCGCCTCTGTCGTGCAGCTTGTGTATTATCTTTCCGATGAATACTCTGATTCCTCCCGTCTTTTCAAGTAGGTTGAAAACGCCGCTCATAATGAGCAGAAATACGCTTATCATTATAACCGTCAGCGCATCCTCGGAGGCAAAAACACGAAAGGGTGCCGTGAGCACTCGCCAGGGGGTGATTCCCGAAACCTCCCCCTCCGTATAAGTTCCGGTTATGATAGTGCCGCTCTCGTCACGCTCAAACGAGCCGGTGGGTATTATGTATGAAAGTGCACCGGATATGAAAATAATTGTTGATAAAATAAGGACTACCGTTATAAACGAGCGAGCACTTATGCTTGAAAATGCCTGCTCACCGCTTTTTTGCGTTTTGTTTTTATCGGTCATATCGTTTTTCCTTTGAGTGATATCGTTGTAGCTTACAAGATGTGATTTATCTTTTCTATTTATATTTGATGATGGAAATGCCGATTTTTGTACGCTTTAGTTGTAAA
>JAZNFU010000184.1:0-1730 GCA_045576135.1 Eubacteriales bacterium | reverse complement strand
GTGCGGTGAGGTTTGCAAAGGCGTAGGGGCCTATCGTTTCAACACCCTCCGGGATAATAACCTTGGTGATGGTGTTATCGCCGATATACCATACCTTGAAGCTTTCGGGAACCTCGTCCGAAATCTCGTCGCCCTCCTCCTTGGGAATATAATCGTAGTTGGAGAATGCGTACTGACCGATGCTGGTTATGGCGAGCGATTCGGGAATGTCTACCGTGCCGCCGTTACCGAAGTAGTTGGAAAGTGACGGACCGCTCGTTATATACGGGTCCTTAACCTCTATATTCAGCGTGTGCGAATAGAAGGTGCTCTTTCCGTTCATCAGGAGCTTGACGGTAACCGAGGCGTAGCCCTCCGCGACCGCAATTACGTTTCCGTATTGGTCTATTTTTACTATTGATTCGTTACTCGATTCAAACTTAACCGATACCGTGTTTTCGAAATATTCTACGTAGGAAAGATTGAGCTTTATATGCTCGGACGGGTACATTTCGAGCGAGTAATCGCCCGCAAACATTCTCTCGTCACCCGTCTCGCCTATCTTTCTGTCCTCAGATGCGAGGAAGTAGAACGCCTTTATTACGTCGAAGCTGACGAGCTCAAAGCTCTGCACGACGGGCTGTGAGTACTGCTTAAAGCCCTCGTCCCCCTCGCCGAGAACCTCGACTAACAGCTTGGCGGTTTTTATGTTTCCGCTATCGTCGTAGCCGCGCGCGGTAACCGTTGCCTTACCCTTACCGACGGCAACGAGCTGAGTGCCGACGACTCTTACGACGTTCTTGTTGGAGGACGAGTATTCGAGAAGCTCGCTCCACTGTGCCCCCGGATATACCTTGGGTGAGAGGTCGTAGGTTTCGTTCTTGCTGAGGGTTATTTCCTCGTCCTCGAAGTAAAGGTCGGTAAACTCGTCGGGAAGTGCTATTTCATAGGTAGCGCTGTTAAGAGCGTAGTCGTAGCAGGCTATCGTGAAGGTGTTTTTGTTTGCCGCGCCGTTTTTGATATCGTCAACGTAGTCGGTAAGCTCGTAAACGATATACGAGGTGGAGTTATACGAGGAATAAATCTGCGTCATATAACGCTCGAAGTTTTTGAACACGTAGCCAAGCTCGCCGTCAACCTCCTCGAGTCCGACGTATCCGAGAATGGCGCCCATCGAATAGTGGTTGTCGTAAACCGAAATCTTTGCGTAAAGTCGGGTTTTCTTTTCCGCACGGTCGTATTCGGTGTAGAATTCACAGTCCGTAATGCTCGGTGCCTGGAAGTCGGTAACGAGAGGGAAGGTGAACTCATTATTAAGGTTAGTGTCAGCGCCGCCGTCACCGTAGTCGAGGTAGCACTTCATAGTAACCGTATATTGCGTGTTGTTTTTGAGATTTTGTTCAATGGCGCTGAACTCAACGTCTATATTAGCCGGTGAGATAGGTCCGCCGTCACCGAAGGATTTTCTTATTGAAACGTCGGTGGTTACGTAAACGACCTCGCCGGTCGAATCCTCCGTGACCGTAACGACGACGGTTGCCGCGTTACGCAACAGACCGCCCCAGATAAATCTGAGTGAGTTTATACCGTCCTCGCTGTTGGTAAGCGAGATGTATTTTCTGTCTGCCGAAATGAGATTTGAGCCGGGCTTCTGCTCGTAGTAGTAAGAGCCGAGGAAGGAAACGTAGTCGCCGTTGATGCCGCCGACGGGGCGGGTAGCGTACGCGTCGGGAAGAGTTTTGTCCTCAACG
>JAZNFU010000183.1:0-14521 GCA_045576135.1 Eubacteriales bacterium | reverse complement strand
CAGACGGTACTCAAGCTTTTCGTCAAGAACGAACTCTACGTTAAGGTTAGCACCTGCCGCACCTGCCTCTACCTCATCGATTTCGGGAAGTGCTACGGGGTACTTAGCCGCAAGAGCCTCAAGAACCGAAACGTCACCGAGAGCGGTTCCATTGAAGTTAGCGTAGGAAGCGATGCCGTACTTAACTATGCTTGCAAACATATTGTAAAGCTCGGTTCCTGCATTCTCTGCTTCCAAGCCCTGCTCAAGATATCCGGCAACCGAAAGAGCCTTGGTAACGCTAACCGGAGTTCCGTCAAGAGCGTTGTAGCTGATAACGAGATTGTAGGTATCCGCGATAGCGTTAGACTTAACGTCTACGGTGTAGTAGTAATAGTCGTCGATAGTTCCCTCTATTTCGTCTTCACCGAGGTTAAGCTCAAGTGCACGAACCTCGCCGCCAACGGATACGACAACGTTATTAGCGAATACGTCAACGAGATTGCCGTCTGTATCCTCTACGTATCTGAAGATCTTGATGTTGTGCTTAAGGTTGGTTTCAAGGTTAAGGTTAGTCTTAACGGAGAAGCCGGGGATAAGAGTATCCGAGGTAGCGTTTACGATAAGGTCGGGAGTTGCCACGCCGAGATTATCGAATACGTACTTGGTCAAGGTGATATCGTCATACTTGCCGACACCCTTGTCGTAAACGAGCTGTGCACCGTTTACGTACTTATCTTCGCCGAGCACCTTAGTGCCGTCAGCATTCATCCAGGTTACGTTTACGATATCCGCATCTTCAACTACCTTGTAGGTGAAGGTGTAGTCCTTGCCGTTAATCTTAACGGTTTCGTTAACGTATACCTCTTCAGCATACGTAGTGGTAGCAGTTATGCTTGCACGAAGCTTAACGTAATCGTTAGCCTCGTAAGGAACGTTGTAGTAGCATCCCGCGAGTATGCAGTTAGATCTGTCATAGCTTCCGCTCTTTCCGTATGCCGCCGACGTACCCGTAAGCTCTACGTTATACATATACGAATTCTTAATGTAAACGTAGTTGCCTGTGTTCTCACCGCGGTGTCCGGCACCGTTAAAGAGATTCTGTACGTTTTCGGATATGACGTTACACTTATTGTAAATAGCCGCCTGAATACCCGTACCGTTATTTATAACACCCTTACCTGCCTTAGCGGTAGAGATAATGTTACAGTTAGTGAAATTATTGGTACCGTTGAAGGGATTGATAACGCCCTCGGTTTTACTGGATATAAAGTTAACGTTGTTTACGTTAGCTACAGAACCGTACTGGCTCAAGTAGTAGGTATATGCGCTGCCCTTAGACTCAAGAGTAAGAGCGTTTGCATCGGGGCCGGAAGCGGTATGCGATGCCGCTACGGGAGTACCGAGATTAAGGGTAGGCGTCGTGTAGCTACCGTGTCCGGAAACATATCCGCCGCTGGTGCCGTCGGCCTTCTTATAGGAAATACGCTCCTGAGTACCGGTCTGAATAAAGGCGGTGCTGCCCTCGGTATACATCTTTGCACCGGGGACGGAGGAGTAAACGTTAAGAGCACCCGCGTTATTACCGATTACGGTATAAAGCTGGTTGTCAGCGGATTTCATAGTCTTTGCACCCACGTTGCTGAAGCTATTTACGCCGGGAGTACCGTGAACCTGAACAACCTTACCGGTCGTGTCGTATTCCCAAGCAACCTGAGCACCCCACGCTATATATGCGCCGGAGGAGTAGGTGACGGTGTGACCGTTGAGGTCGTAGTTAACCGCCTTGCCTGCCGTGTGAGTATAGAATCTGAGTCTTCCCGCACCTGTGAAATCAGAGAAGAGCTTAATGGTGTAACCGTCGGTTGCGTGACAGATATACTTGTAGCTGTCAACCAAGCCGGTTGCGGTGCCGTTCGAAAGAACGAGGTCGACACCGTCACCCTCAGCATCGTTGAGGGTAGGATCAAAGAGGGTCTCAATAGCGTCAACACGGTTAACGAGCTCGGCGTAAGTAATACCCTTGTCGGCATCGTAGATAAAGTCGCCGCCATTAGTCGTGATTACCCAGCCGTACTGTTTTTCGGTTTCATAGCTGAATACAAAGGAAGAATCCTCGTTTACAACAAAAGCGTTCGCATAATCAGCAGGGTTAATAGCGTTAAGGAGCGCGCCGTTGAACGCGAGCTTAATGTCGCGGCCGTTTGCAACGTCGAAGTCTGCAAACTTCGTGGGGATTCTTTCAGCATCGAGCCAGAAGTATCCGCCCTTAATGAAGGTTTCGGTAACTGCACCCTCGCCGTCAGCATAGTCGTAGGTAACTTCTACAAGGTCAGCCTCTGATGCCTTAGTGAAGACAACGATACCGTCGGTGTTAACACCCTTGTATGCGTTGGAGAAATAAGTAAACTTGTAGTTTTCGCCCTCACCCTTAACGGTATTGAACGTGGTGGGTACGTTTACTTCAACCTTTTCAGCATCAGCAAGGAGATCTACGGTCATATTAGCGCCGTGTGCTGCTGCATCGGATGCATCGTCGAAGTAAATTACGGTGTTGGGAATGGGAAGGTAAACGTAATTACCTTCTTCATCAACAACAGGGTTGCCGTCCGCATCATAATTATTAGGATATCTGGATACGGTTTCTTTGCTCGAATTGTTGAGATAGCTGTATGTTGTCCAGTTAGGAGTCTCAAGCGTTATACCGTACTCAATTTTTGCAACGTTATCTTTAGCTGCGGGGAAGCTGTCGTAATAATCAAGATTTGCATAGAAATCAGACCACTCTGCGATATCAGCACCGCTTGCAACTACGGCGTCAATCTCGGTTGTATCATAACCCTTGAAATATCTGCCGCGGGTTATATCGTCCATACAGAGAAGTGCACCGCCGGCGATAGCTGTGTTACAAGCAGCGCCGTTATCGATACGTCCGCGAAGACCTGCAATTATTTCGTAATCATTAAGTCCTAATTTTATAGTCTGACCAACCTTAGATCCGTTGAAGTAGACACTAACAAGCGAGTTCTTGTAGGTAAGATTGCTTCTCTTGGTAGAATCGTTCTTGTCGAGTCTGTAACCGTTACCCTCGCCTACGTCTTCCTCTACAACCTTAACAACTACGGTGATTTCACTCCACTCGTCCTTGGCAAGCTTTGCTTCGTTTTTGTACTCTGTGCCGTTATGCACGGAAAGAGTACCGTCGATACCGATCTTCATAAGGCTATTGGTAGTATTACCTTCATAAGCCGTACGTCCCTGAACGCCAAGGATTATCGGGATAAAGTAATCCGAGTCGGGAGCGTTCATATAATTAAAGGTAAAGGTGAGATATTCGTATTCGGTTGCATAAAGTTTATCATTCTGTATATAGACATACTGGCTTGTGCCAACGTAGATCTGCGAATATTTCTCGGGAATCTTGGTCCAAGTGCCATTAACCAATGCATACTCGGCATCGGATGCATTATCATCGGTATTAAGGTAGATAAGAGCACTGTCCTTTACCCATCCGCCAACAACGGTCACGCCGTCGATGGCAGGAACTGCAAGACCGGAAATAGCACCGCCGGCAGCCTCAGCATAAGTGCCGGATACCGCGTCGCTGAATACAACGGTGGGATCGTATGCTACGTACTGGTTGCCGTTAGCCTCGGTAGCAAGCTTCATCTGACCTTGAGTAAAGTCGTAGCTGAAGCCCACGCTGCCGCCGTTGGCAACGTACTTGGTATTGGTGTCTCTTTTTGCGGAAAGAATGGTTATGGGATCAATCTTACCGGTCGATGCGATACCGATAGAGGTAATGGCTTCATGGTTGTAGTGGTTCAAAAGAGCACCGCTGGGTGAGTCGTATCCGATAACCGCAAGCTCGCCCTTATCGTTGGTGATATAACCGCCGGAGATACGAGCCTTGAGGGTAGCAGTATTGGGAGCGCAAGCTGCATCAAACACACAGCCGGGATAGAAGGTTGCCTGCTTAACAGCAGAATCACTCTGCCAGTACTTAGTAGCGTTAAGTACGGTAGTACCGCCGGGAACGGTTCCTGCCGCCTTACAAAGCTCACCGATTCTGAATTCGGTATTCTTGAAGTTAGCGGTAGTATTCGTCATATTGTAAAGGATTGTGGGAGCCTGACCTAAAACAAGGTTACCCTTACCGGTAAGCTCGATATAACAATCGTTAAAGTTTATAACAGCAGCGGTACCCGACGTAGCTACAGCACTTATACCAAGCTGGCTGATAAGAAGATTACAATTATTAAAGTCTACGTCAGCAGCCGTACCGACACCGACAAGACGCATAGAGTCGTTTCTCGCACGACCGGTACAAATAACCTCTACGTTAGAGTTCTCAACTCTTACGCTCGTATTCTGATACGCAGTACCTAAATGACGGACGTTATCGCCGAAATAGGTTCTGGTCGTAGTGCCCGAAATTTTCTGATCGTTGTACGTAGAGCACGAGGAAGCCGAAGTGGTAGCCGAAACGATAAGCGCTGTAGCGGTAGTTACGTTACAGTTATCTATCTCGATGTGATAACCGTCGGCAGCATTCGAAAGGTTAGTACCCTCGGTAAATACGATACCGAAGCTAGCACCGTTACCGGTAACCTGAGTGAAGACCGAATTTTTGATATTAAGCTGAGAATCGCTCGCATGACGGAAGAGGGGTACTGCGGACGTCTTTCTTGTAGCTACGATGCCGTCAAAGGTAGCAGTACCCGAGTTTGTCTGACAAATATATATGCTACTGTTGTTCTCAAATTCAACGTCACGAACGTAAAGCTCTGCGTTCGGGTTTCCGTCGTCAATATAGAACGCATGGCTGTTTTTTCCAAAATCAACGAAAGCTCCGTCGCCCTCAACCTCAAGGTATGCGTTGCCGGATACGTTGATATTACCTCTGTAGTGAGTGTTAGTAGCAACCTTCGTACCGGTAACAGTACCGATATAGGTTTCGCCTGCTACGAGGTCTGCTTTGGCAACAGCAACGCCGTCTTTCGTAAGGCTTACGTCGGTAAGCGCTGTGTCAAGGAAATACGCAACAGCAGCAGCCTCTGCATCCGCTTTAACGTAAATAGCGGCATCTTTAGCCATACCGCCGGAAGCGATATAAGACATGACAGTAGTGTAAGCCGAGCTCTGGGTAAGAGTAAGCTTGTGGCCGTTAAGGTCAAGGATAACCTTACCGTACTTATCGGCATCTCTCGTTACGGTAACGACAGCATCGATTGCGGTGTCTTTGTTAATCGCAATCGTAACGTCGCCCGCTCCTGTGTCTTCATTTGCCGCTTGGAATGCCTGCGAAAGCTTCGTATACGAGGTTACGACAGTTCCGTCAGACTTGGTAAGTACGATATCAGCGCTGCTCGTATCGGCAGACGCTGAAATCACTACTACTCCAAGAAGCATAGCCAACGTCAATAAAATGACAAGTATTTTGCTAAACTTTTTCATAGGGATTCCTCCATTTTTAATATAAAATATAGTTAGCTATTTTGATTATACACTAACCCCGGGGGAATGTCAAGCATTGCCATTAAATAAAACAGGATGCCGAGGTAAGAAAATCGGCATCCTGTTTTGTGCAAAATTCACAATTTTTTAATTGCCACTCAGCAAACCGAGAGTTCGCGAGCGCAAAAATCGAGACTTAAATTCCGAAATAACGCTTTGCGTTGTAATAGCAAACGTCGCTGACGATAGAGGTGAGCGTTTCGATATCGTCGGGATATTCTCCCTCCTCTACCCAAGAGCCAACGAGATTACAGAGTATACGTCTGAAATACTCGTGTCTGGTATAGGAGACGAAGCTACGGCTGTCCGTCAACATTCCAACGAACGTCGAGAGCATTCCAAGGTTAGCAAGAGCGCGCATTTGCGCCTCCATTCCATCGCGCTGATCAAGGAACCACCATCCCGAGCCAAATTGCATTTTTCCGGGAATTCCTCCGCCTTGGAAATTGCCTATCATAGTAGCAAGGGTATAATTATCCTTGGGATTAAGATTATAAAGGATAGTTTTCGGAAGAATTCGGTTATATTCAAGGTGACCGAGAAGTGCTGAAAGCGGTGCGGCTATTTCCTTATCTGCAATAGAGTCGAAGCCGGTATCCGCACCAAGCTTCTCGAACATTGTGCGGTTATTATTTCTAAGTGCGCCTATGTGTATCTGCACAACGAAGCCGTGCTTCATATATTCACGGCAAAGTGCGGTTATTACGTCGGTTTTGTATACGTCAGCCTCGGTGTCGGTCAAGGACTCACCACGCATTTTCTTCTCAAAGACAGCTGCGGCATCACCTATGGCAAACGGCACTCCGTCAAAGGCGTGGTCGGAAAGTCGACAGCCGCACGCGGCGAAGTACTCTACCCTTTCCTTAATGAATTTAAGCACGTCGTCGTATGATTTGATTTTCGCATCGGCAATATACGGCAAAAACGTATCCTTATCAATGTTGATAAGCTTATCAGGACGAAGTGTCGGGAGAACCTTAACGTCAAAATCCGAAAGTGCTTTATGATATTCAAGTGTATCAATCGGGTCATCGGTTGTGCAAAGTGCTTCAACCCCCGATCTCTTTATCAAGCTGCGGGCGCGGTAATCATCTGTTGCAAGAAGCTCGTTACATCTTTCCCAAATTGAATCGCAGGTGTGCGCGTTCAGCGTTTCGGTAATTCCAAAATAGCGTGCAAGCTCAAGATGCGTCCAATGATAAATCGGATTTCCTATAAGGCGCGGCATAAGCGATGCAAAGGCACGGAATTTATCATAATCAGGTGCGTTTCCTGTGATAAGCTCCTCGTCAATGCCTGCAGTACGCATCTGACGCCATTTATAGTGGTCACCGCCGAGGAAAAGCTCGGTCACGTTTTTGAACTTGTGATTCTCTGCTATCATCTTCGGCGAAAGGTGGCAATGATAATCTATTATAGGCAAATCCTTTACAGCCGAATAGAGTTTTTTTGCCGTTTCGTTTTTAAGCATAAAATTATCGTTTATAAACGCCATTTTATTACTCCTTTGCGTTTTATGTAAAAATTTGTTGTCATTTTGTTTAAATTTCAGACTTATTCGGTTAAAGCTCGGTATACCGTGCGAGCCGCAGAAGACTCCATATTAACCCCGGCATTCACTATCTTTACACTTCTGACAAGCTCATCAAAAAGCGTCAAAGCCGAGCTTATCGCAATGGGTGATTTCGGCATATAAAGCTGTGGGGCGAGCAACGGCACGGCGTCGTTTGCGCTTATTTGTTTGGCGCGGTTTTCCGCCGAGCGTTCAAGCAAGGCGATGCCCTTGATTTGTGAGATATCGGCAGAGCCGAGTCGCTCCTTTCCGCACCAGGGCGTACCTGCAGCAAAAAGCTTACCTCCAACCTTTCTTATTATCGGCTTATCACCGTTTATTATCCGTGCAGATGCGCCGAATTCTTCAAGCCACAGGCGTGCGTGTGTGGTTTTTCCAACTCCGCTTTTTGCCGCGATAAGATACGTGCGCCCATCGACCTCGATTGCTACGGCGTGCATAACGAAGGCGTCGTAGCGCCATAAATTCTCGGCTATTTGAGAGTAAATCGCCACCGATTCCGCATAGTCCGCGCTGACACCGAGCTTCTTCATTTGGCACTCGATTTCCCTCTCGTCAGCCGACACAAAAAGCGTCGGCTCGCCGTCGGTAGCGTAAGGGCGGGCTATGCTCTCGATATACGGATATTTATTCTCTATGCCAACCGTTATGCCTGCTATTTTTATTTTCAGCAAAGCTCTGCCCCCTCGTCGCCGTTATTTTTTATAGTTATTTATCAAATACTCGTTTCCGTCGCCAATCTCTATATCCGCAAACGACTTATCCTCGCCGGGATAGGTTACCTTTTGAAGCGCGGTACAGCCCGAAAAGGCGTCCTCTCCGATGCTTATGAGAGATTTAGAAAGCGCTACGTTTCTGAGCGCGGTACAGCCCGAAAAGGCGCTCTTTGCTATATAATTCACCTTTTCGGGAAGCGTCATCGTCACCAGCGAGGTGCATTTCATAAACGCGTTCTCGGGTATTTCGGTAATTTTCGTACCAAGGTCTACAACGCCAAGGCTCGTACACTCGCTAAAGGCGTTTTTTCCTATTTTCTCGACAGACGACACGATAGCCTTTTTAAGCAAATAGCAGTTCGCAAAGGCGAAGTCGCCTATTTTTTCAACCGAGTCCGGCAGCACGACGCTTTCCAGAGCCGCGCAGTAATAAAACGCAGAGCCGTCGATTTCGGCGAGCTTATCATTCCAAGCTATACGCTTCAAGGACGTACAGCCCGCATAAGCGTCGTTACCGATACGCAGAAGCGATGCGGGAAGCTCAACGGCTTCAAGCGACGTGCAGGAATAAAACGCTCCCTCTCCTATATACTCAAGGTAGCTCGGCAGCTTTACCGTCTTCAGCGAGGTACAGCCCGCAAACACGTTAGCCGACAGGTCGTAGCCTATCGAGGACAAATCTGCGCTCACGAGCGAGGTGCAATTGGCAAACGCTTCGGCTCCGACGAAGCTCACTCCGCTCAATTTAACCGACGTCAATGCCGTACAGCCGTAAAACGCACCGCCCTCCACTATTTCGAGATTTTTCGTCAGATTTACGTTTTCAAGAGAAGAATTACCGAAGAATGCGTATACACCGATTCGCTTTATTTCACCGTGCGCGTTAACGTACTTAAGCGACGAGCAGCCGTAAAACGCGTAGTCACCTATATCGACGCAGGATTTCGGCAGATTTATCACCGCAAGCGAGGTGCACTCACGGAACGCATAGCTTGAAATAGCCTTCACACCAACCCCGAGGGTGACGTTTTTGAGCTTTTCGGCGCCCATAAATATTCCGCTTCCCATATCGCAGGAGGAATCTATAACGACACTTTCAAGGACGCTTGCGGCAAAGAACGCACGCTCGCCTATATACTCAACGCCCTCACCGATAGTGAGCGAGGTAAGACCGCACTCGGAAAACGCGTATTTACCTATTTTACGAAGCAAGCTCGGCAAAGCGAGAGCTTCGAGGTCGATAGTGCCGAAAAAGGCGTAATCACCGATCTCGCGAAGCGACCCCGGCAATATCAGATTTTTCAAGGATATACAGCCCGAAAAGGCGTATGCGCCTATTCTCTCAATTCCGTCCGGCAGACTGACGCTCTCAAGCAGATGGCACTGATTGAACGTGCCGTCGGGAAGCTCGGTCATATTCTGCGGAAGCGTTACGCTTTTAAGCATATCACACTCCTCAAACACGCCGACAGCCAGAGTTACCTGCGCCTGTCCGAAATCAACGGTATCGAGGAAATTACAATCGTAAAACGCGCCCGCGCCAAGCTCAAAGCTGCCGTCGGAAAAGCTGACCGCTATAACGTCCTTGGAATGTGCAAACGCAGAGCTGATTATCTTCACGCTCTTACCGCCGACGCTCGACGGCACAAAGAGCGCGACTCCGATAGGCTTTCCGCTCTCGTTATAAAGAAGGTCGGCGTATTCGGTATCGACGAGCACTCCGGAGGACTTTTGCGAGGTGTACTTTATTAGAATTCCATCACCGACGACGGTAAACTCGTCGGTCAGATTTTTATACCACGAGGTGTTATAAAAGGCTTTCGCTCCGATGCTAACCACGCTATCAGGAACGTTCAAGCGCGTTATACCCTCTGCTTCACAAAACGCCATATCACCTATTTTTAAAAGTCCGTCGGGGAGCTGAACCGTGCTGACACCCGCAACGTTTTCAAAGGCGTAGGGGGAAATCTCCAAAATGCCATCGTCAGCGACGAAATTATAGCTTATGCACTTGGGCGGCATAATGACGACCGCCGATTTCACAAGGTCAACTACGGCTCCGCTGTGAATTTTGTATTTCGCGTTAGCTTCGTCGATTTCGACCAGCTCCAACGCACCGGCTCCGCGCAGAGCACACTCGCCGAGCTTTTCAAGCGCCGCACCGAAGCTTACGGTCTTTAGACTGTCACATTCCGCAAAAACGTAGCTTCCAAGCTCTATAGCAGAGCCGAGGGCGATTTCCTCTATCGCGATATTTGAAAAGGCGTAGCTGCCAACGCGCTCTACCGTTGCACACACGACGCTTTCGAGCAAGACGCAGTCCGAAAAGGCGTAATCGCCAATCAGCCTTGCGTTTTCGGGAAGCGTTACGGCTCCAAGCTCGGAGTTCCCGGAAAATGCGTAAGCTCCGATTCTCTCAAGCGACGAAAGACTCACGTCCGTGAGTGAGTTGCAGCCGTAAAAGGCGTAGTCACCAACAGACTTCAAATCCTCTCCGCCGCGCACGACGGTAAGGTCCTCACAATTATAAAAGGCGTAGCCGCTGACGTTTTTTACAAAATCGCCAAGCGTAATCTCGGTCAGGTCGGATTCCATAAAAGCTCCTTCACCAACCGAGCTTACCGTCCTGGAGTCGATGGCAAGAGGCAATTCAAGCACCGTTGCCGTACCGACGTATTCAGAAATCTCTACCGTGCCGTCGTCGAGTATCACGTACCTGTAATCTCCCGAAACGTATATCTCTCGCTGCGGCGGCTCAGGGTCGGCAGTTAAAGATATCACGAGCCATACCACGCCGCCTATCAAAAGAAGCGCACCGAGTATTATGGAAATGATTATTAATACTTTTTTTCCGTTCATTACGTTCTCCGTTACCGCGCGTGCCGCTGTGGGCGGCGCACACACGTTTAATATTAAAAGTATACACTAAATATTGCACGCTGTCAACTTGATTCACAATAAATTAAAAATTGCGAAAATAGAAAAGCGCAGGAAATTTTTGTGCATATTTACCTCTCACCTTGTCAAAAATAGTGATAGAAATTTTCACTTTGGAGGGATTATGAAGAAAAAAATCACGGCACTGCTTCTTTTGACGGCAACTCTCTTTTCCGTATTTTCACTGGTTTCGACTGCTAATTTCGGCACGGGCGTTCAGGTTTTAAGTGACGAGTGCGAGCTTATACGAACGGCTCCCGTCGGCGAGCGAATCACCTTTTCCGACGCGGATTTCAAGCGAGCGCTCGGAGTATCCGACTTTAAGTCGATTACAATCACCTCGCTTCCGAAATCGAGCGAGGGCACTTTGGTCTGTGCGGGACGCAGAGTCAGAGAAAACCAAACCATAAAGCGAAAGAATATCGGCTCGCTCGTTTTTATTCCAAGTTCCAAATCTACGCAAGAATGTCAATTTACATTTACAATAGACGACCTTTTAGGTGGAAACGAGATATCCTGCGTTCTGAAATTTACCGAGAAGGTGAACTACGCACCGAGTGCCGACGAAACCGACACGGTAGTATTTGCACAGGGCGAAATTGCTGTTTTTGACAGAATGACAGCCACCGACCCGGAGGGTGACGAAATAGAATATATGATAGTATCATACCCCAAATACGGTCATATAAGCTACGATAGGCACAGCGGAAAATTCAGCTACTCGGCGTTTGACGGATATATAGGCACGGATAAATTCGCGTACGTCGCCCGCGATGAATACGGAAATTACAGCGAGCCGATTTACGTTAAGCTTGAGGTAAGTGCGCGTATGAGCGACGTCGTATTTCGCGATATGATCGGTACTGAGGAGTATACCGCCGCCGTCGCTATGACCGCTATGGGAGTGATGTCGGGTGAGCAGGTCGGTGATGATTTTTATTTCAACCCCGAAGCGACGGTCACACGCGCCGAATTCGTCGCAATGGCTATGAAGGCGTTTGGACTTCGCCCTAACAGCACGCTTAAATCAAGCTATTTCGACGACAATCAGGATATTCCCGTATCGCTTACCGGTTACGTCGCTACCGCACAGCGAATGGGAATAATAAACGGTACGTTTGCCCAAGGGAAGCTCGTTTTCCGTCCTAACGATGCTATTACCAAGTACGAGGCGGGAAAGATTATAGCCGAAATTACGGGTGCGAAGGCTACCGGTGAAAGCGAGGCGTTTGCAGACATCGACAGCGTTCCCGTATGGGCAAGATCAAGCGTTTACGCGATGTACTCTCTCGGAATTTTTGAGCTCGGTGACGGAAACATTTACGGCAACGCCGCCGTAACGCGTGCCGCAGCGGCAAGCTATCTGTACAAGATGTGCCTGGTATACGGGGGCACGAAATAATAATTTTCGCATATACGGCTATTGGAGGTACGCAAAAAAGTACTCTAAATAGCCGTATTTTTGTGCTTTTTGCTGTGTTTTTTCTCGAATTTATCTCATTTTTATACAAAATGACAAAAGACGTCTTTACAAAGGCGAAAAAATGTGTTAAAATTAGTTAACAGATGATGACATTTGACGCACACCCCGTGTATTCCGTGGGGTGACAGTCATTCATATATTACGTTAAGGAGAATACTATGGCAAAGAAAATCGTTATTACAATCGCAAGACAGTTCGGTAGCGGAGGCAGAGAAATCGGCGAGCGTGTCGCAAAGCTTCTCGGAATTCCGCTTTACGACAAGGAAATGATTAAGGATGCCGCTGAGGAGGGCAAGCTTGACGAGGGCATAATCAAAGAGGTTGAGGAAACCGCCGCAAACAGCCTTCTTTACACCTTGGCTATGGGCTCGAACATTCTCGGCACGACGGCGCATTTCGGCTACAAGATGCCGCTTAACGATAAGCTCTTCATTCTTCAATCCGAAATTATCAAAAAATACGCCGCTGAGGGAAGCTGCGTTATAATCGGAAGATGCTCCGACTACGTGCTCCGCGAAACAGAGGGCGTTTTCAGAATTTTCATTTACGGCGACCTTGAGCACAGACGCGAGCGCGTTAAGGCGCGGCACCCCGAAATCAAGGAGTCCTCTATCGTGGACGTTATCAACAAAACCGACAAGCGCCGTATGTCGTACTATAATTTCTATACCGGCGGAAAATGGGGCAAGTACGATAATTACGATATGGCAATCAATTCCTCAACGCTCGGAATTGACGGCGCGGCACAGCTTATAGCCGCATCGGCACAGAAGCTTATAAACGAATAATCACGCGTTTTGCAAATTTTTATTTGCATATTTTGACAAAAGCGACAGAATTTGAAGCCGATTTCATTCTGTCGTTTTTCTTTACTCGTGTTCACCCGGCAAAAAATTCTGACAGCATACGCAATATTTTTTTACAAAAGACTTCTTTCATATTGACAAGCGAGAGGAAATGTATTAAAATCTTTACGGTATTTTTTGCTTTAGGTGGTGAACTTTATGATTGCGGTCGTCGCGATATTTGCATCGAGCTGTCTTTTGATGATACTTTCAATACTGCTTTTTCCTAAAATAAGGTTGAGTAGGATTTGCGTTGATACCTATTGGGTAATAACCGCCATTGGCGCGCTCGCGATGCTTATTTTCGGTCTTGCGGACCCCATCGAAACAATCTCGGCACTTACCGCAGACAGCGCCGTTAACCCCACGAAAATACTCGTCCTCTTTATTTCAATGACGATTCTTTCGGTATTTCTTGACGAGCTTGGTTTCTTCAGATATCTTGCAAACGCGGCGCTCGGTCGCTCGGGCGGCTCGCAAATGCGGTTGTTCCTTATACTTTACGCAACCGTTTCGGTTCTCACCGTCTTTACCTCAAACGATATAATCATCCTTTCGTTCACACCGTTTATCTGCTACTTCGCAAAAAATGCAAAAATCAGTCCTATTCCATATCTCGCCGCGGAATTCGTAGCGGCTAACACCTGGAGTATGATGCTGATTATAGGCAACCCCACGAATATTTACCTGGCAACGAGCGCCGGAATTGATTTTATAGACTATCTTTCGGTTATGGCTTTGCCCACCGTTTTAGGCGGTATAACGGCGTTTTCGGCGCTTTATATCCTTTTCAGAAAAAAGCTGTGCTCACCGATATCCGCAGCGCCGGAGCGCGTAAGCATAGCCGATAAGCCGCTATTGCTCTGTGGAATAGCGCATCTCGGAGCGTGCACGCTGCTTCTCGCGGTTGGCTCGTATATAGATATTGAGATGTGGCTCGTTTCGCTTGCGGCGGCGCTTAGCCTGTTCGTTTGTGTCGGTGTGATTTCGGTGTGTAAAAAAAGAATGCCGACCGAGCTTATATCCTGCCTAAAGCGCGCTCCGTGGCAGCTTATTCCTTTCATTCTTTCGATGTTCGTTATGATAAACACTCTCAACAGCTTCGGCATAGCAGACACGATAGCCTCGGCACTCGGAGAAAAATACGCAATCCTCACCTACGGCACAGCTTCGTTCTTTGCCTCAAACGTGGTGAACAACATTCCGATGAGCGTTCTTTTCTCAGGCTTTATTCCGCTTGAGTCCGAAATTACCCGCTCCGCGGTTTACTCAACAGTTATCGGCTCTAACCTTGGCGCGTGCTTCACACCAATCGGCGCCTTGGCCGGAATTATGTGGTGCTCGATACTTGGAAAGCACCATTTGAAAATGGGATTTTTTGACTTTTTGAAAATCGGTATTTACGTTGCCGTTCCCACACTTCTCGTTACACTCCTCGGTCTTTACGCGGTAATCTGACGCTGTCCTGATT
>JAZNFU010000182.1:0-2234 GCA_045576135.1 Eubacteriales bacterium | reverse complement strand
GGCGATACGCTGCTTTTGGCCGCCGGACAGGGTGGACGGGTATACATCCGCCTTATCCGAAAGACCGATACGCAAGAGCAGCTGCTCCGCATTTTCGCGCGCCTCGGCGACAATCTGTGCCTTCGTCGTGGTGATGGGGATAAGCTCGCGCTTTTCCTTTCTGAAAGGATTCGTCAGCCGAGCGAGGAAATTATCACGCCTCTGCTTACGCAATTTTTTCAGCCCGACGTATATCGGCGCGAGCGTTATGTTGTCAAGCACGCGCTTATTATTAAAGAGGTTGAACTGCTGGAACACCATTCCTATCTTCTCGCGATGGATATTTATATCCACCTTCGTGTCGGCAATGTCAACGCCGCCGAAAATTATCGAGCCGCCGCTTGGGTCCTCCATACAGTTGATACAGCGAAGGAATGTCGATTTTCCGCAGCCGGACGGGCCGATAATCGCAATCTTCTCGCCGTTATGTATATCAAGGTCTATACCGGTCAGCACCTCGTGCGTGCCGAATTTCTTTTTAAGTCCGCGTATCGAAAAAAGCGGAGCCGCGTTATTTTTTTCCATATTTTCCATAAAATCACCTTCTGTCCGACGCGCGCAGGCGCCTTTCGATGCCCTTTATAAGAAACGTCAGCGCGTAAACTATCGCAAGATAGAAGCAAGCCGCCACCGACATCGGCACGATATAGCTCGCCATATTGTTACCCGCGCCTATGACCTTTGCCGCTTGGGTGAGGTCGTACATACCTATCATACTGACGATAGAGGTTTCCTTGATAAGCGCGATAAGCTCGTTACCTATGGCGGGTATGACGTTCTTTATCGCCTGCGGAATTACTATCTTGCTAAGCGTAACGCCGGCGGGAAGTCCGAGCGCGCGGCCCGCCTCGGTCTGTCCTATATCAACCGACAAAATACCGCCGCGAATACTCTCCGAAACGTACGCGCCCGAGTTTATTCCAAACGCCACGATAGCGGTGATTTCTTCGGGAAATCCGCGTATGGCAAATATCGCATACATCATAATAAAAAGCTGTAGCGCCATAGGCGTACCCCTTATTACTGTAACGTATACTTTACATATTGTCTTTGGAACCGTCATAATTTTGGATTTCGGGCATATTGCGACAAGCGCGACGACAGTACCCAAAAGCAAGCCGAGAAGTGCTGCAAACACCGACACGAAAAGCGTCGTTTCAAGGCCGGTAAAGAGCATACTCATATATTTTTCGGAGCTTAAAAGCTCCCAGATTTCAGCAAAAAAGCTCATAATAAAAATCCTTTAAAACGCGGAAAAAGAACTGCACCGGGGCAGTTCCTTTTCACAAAAGTTTGTTAATTATTCAGCGTCGGTAAGACCCATATGCTCCATTACCATCTCGAGAATTCTTTCCTCGCCAAGCTCGTCAAGAACCGCGTTGATAGCCTCAAGAAGCTCGTCGTTGCCCTTGGTTACGCAGATAGCGTACTCCTCAAGCACGGGAGCGTCGTCAGCGTCGGTTTCACCCGCATAGTAGAGGGGGAACGCCTCAAGGTTCTTCGAGGAGTTAGCAACGAGATACTGAGCGGGAAGCTCGTCGATGATAACTACGTCAGCGGTAACGCCGAGAGCGTCAACGGCAGCCTGAGCGTCGGGCATTTCCTTGTGCTCGGTGTTCGTGCCGTAAAGCGTGCCCGCGTAGCCGTAGTCGTTGTCCTCGGTAGCGTTGATTTCACCGTCGGTGTAAATCCAACCGGTAGTGTCTATCTGAGTCGCGATGGTAAGACCCGCAAGAGCCTCCCAAACGATGTACTCAACGCCCTCTACCGTCTTGGTAGCAACCTCAGTGCCCTCGGGTACGATAACGTACTGAATCGAGGTGTAGTAGGGATTCGAGAAAGCAACCTTTTCCTTACGAGCCTCGGTGATGGTGATGCCCGCAGCGCCGCAGTCGGCTACCTTGCCCTCTGCTACGTTATCGATAATAGTTCCGAAATCGCCGTCTTTCCAAACGATTTCCTTGCCGAGCTTTTCACCGACGAGGTTCATAATGTCAACGTCAACACCGACGATTTCGGTTCCGTCGTAGTACTCGAAGGGTGCGAAATAAGCGTTGGTACGAACTATGATTTGGTCAGAGCCGCCGCCAAGTCCACCGACAAGCGAACAAGAGCACATACCGAAGCAAAGAGCCACGGCGATAATGAGTGTAAGAATCTTTTTCATTGTGTTTTTCTCCTTTTCGGATTTTCTC
>JAZNFU010000181.1:0-2758 GCA_045576135.1 Eubacteriales bacterium | reverse complement strand
TTTCCAACCCCCGACGAGCTTGCCGCGCGTAAATACCGCGCCAAGCTTGATATCACCGAGGGCGTGCGGCTCGTTGAAATAGAGGGTGTCGACGTCTGCGCCTGCTGCGCGCCGCACGTCAGCGCAACCGGTGAGATAGGCGTGATAAAGCTGCTTGATTTCGAAAAGCACAGAGGCGGCGTACGCATTTATCTTACCGCAGGTAAGCGTGCGCTCCTTGATTACAGACGGCGCTACGAGCTTACCAAGACGGTGTCGGGATATTTATCAAGACCGCAATACGTTATAGACGAGGCGGTTTGCGAGCTTCTTTCGGAGCGTGACGAGCTTCGCCGACAGCTATCGCTTTCCGAAATTTCAAGGCTTAAGGCACTCGCCGAGGGCGAGGAGGCGGTTGCGGGGGGGCGGCTCTTTGATATACCTGATGCCAATATTGAATCCTTGCGCGAATTCTGTAATATAATGAGTGCAAAATCGGAAGGATATATCGTTGCCGTATCTCAAAACGGCAATTCGTACAGATACGTTATCGCGAGGCGTGACTCTGACGTGTCCCAATTCGTCAAAGCGGCAAACACCGCCCTTTTGGGCAAGGGCGGCGGCAGAGGTCCTATGGCAACGGGTAACTTTTATGCGCCGATATCGGATATCAGAGCGTATTTTGACAACCTTTGATTGCATTTTTGAGTATTTTCACAAATTTAACACAAAAAAGAGCAGGAGTACAAGGTCGGCATTGGCTAACCCTATATTCTTGCTCTGTAATCTTATATTTTCGTTCTGTAATCGTTATAAGCTTTATTATTCCGCGTTGAAATTAAGCACGAGTGACGCCTTCGTCGGCTTCAGCTGAGTAAGCTTAACGCCTGCGGCGTCGAGCATTCTGCGTGAGGCTATGGTCGATGGGGTGTGCTTATATTTATCCGAAAGGTAGATAATCTCCGAAACGCCGGCTTGTATTATAGCCTTTGCACACTCGTTGCAGGGGAAAAGACCGACGTACAGCGTCGAGCCGGAGAGCGACTTTCCGCGCGAATTTAAAATAGCGTTAAGCTCGGCGTGAACGACGAACTGATATTTGGTTTCTCCGAGCGCCTCATCTCTGTTCCAAGGAAAATCGTCATCCGAGCAGCCGTGGGGAAAACCGTTGTAGCCGGTCGAGAGTATGCGGCGGTTTTCGTCAACTATGCAAGCACCAACCTGCGTATTAGGGTCCTTCGAGCGCTGTGCGGCGAGCAGAGCTACCCCCATAAAATATTCATCCCAGCTTATGTAACCGTTTCTTTTATCGGACATCGCGCGTCCCTCCGTTTTCTAAAATTGCCCCCTGCCTAATCGATCTTCTTGGGCATAATCATCTTACGACAAAAGTATAGCACAAAATGTAAAGCGTGTCAATACGGAAAGGAAAAACAATGACCGAATACGACTCCTGCCGCCTATGTATGAGAAATTGCGGCGTGAACAGAAACGCCGGTAAAATCGGATTTTGCCATTCAGGCGCGCAAATGCAGGTTTGCAGAATAGCCCCACACGCGTGGGAGGAGCCTATTATATCGGGCACGGGCGGCAGCGGCACGGTGTTCTTTTCGGGTTGCTCGCTTGGCTGCACGTACTGTCAGAATGTGAAAATAAGCCGAGGCGAGTGCGGTGTGGCAATGACACCGAGCGAGCTTTCAACAAGACTTATTGAGCTTGAGCGGCGCGGCGTTCATAATATCAATTTCGTAACTCCCACGCATTACGCGCCATCGCTCGTCAAAACGGTGGCAATTGCAAGGGATAGCGGGCTTTCGCTCCCGATAGTCTATAACACGGGCGGCTACGACGCGGTAAAAACCGTAAGGATGCTTGACGGTACGGTGGACGTTTATCTTCCCGATTTGAAATATTACCTACCGAAAACCGCCGCAAAATACAGCTCGGCTCCCGATTATCCGAGCGCGGCAAGAGCCGCAATTTCCGAAATGGTAAAGCAAAAGGGCACGGCACGAATAGAGGGCGGTCTTATAAAGCGCGGTGTGGTCGTGAGAATTTTGCTTTTGCCCTCGCATCTTGCCGAGGCAAAGCTGTCGGTAAAATATCTTTATTCAACCTTTGGCGACGATATATATATCAGCCTTATGAATCAGTATACGCCGATGCCGAATATGCAAAAGCCGCTTGACCGCACGGTGACTCGCGCCGAATACCGCGAGCTATGCGAGTACGCGCTCTCGCTCGGTGTCGAAAACGCCTTTATGCAAGAGTGGGGAAGCGCTGACAGCTCGTATATCCCCGACTTTGACCTCGTGCGATGAAACGTGAGTCGTTCTATCGTTCTCTGCACAAGATCACGCGTGAATATTAATTTTCTAATAATCAACGAGAGATGCTTCAAAAAATCAGCATCTCTCGTTTTTCGTTGTTGAATTTAATGTTTTAGTTAGTTTTAGGCAGTTGTGTTATCGGCAAGCTCGTCTGCATTCTTTTTCTTGGCGCGCTGTCGGTAAAAGGGGTTTCCGCCGGTATACTTTCTGTTTTCGCACGCCGTAACGATTTGGCTTCTCCAAATTTTGCCGTTAGCGTCAGGAACGATAAAGGTATAGTTTCCTATAGTGGAGTTGACCGTCAATTCGTTGTCGCGCTCGCCGGTGACGTCGTTGACACGAAGTATGGAGTTGAGCGGGATAACGAAGTTCTTGTATGCGCTCGTAACGTCCATATCATAATATTCAAGCGCTTGGTCGGTAAGGAATATTCTGCCGCTTCTTCCTCC
>JAZNFU010000180.1:0-3912 GCA_045576135.1 Eubacteriales bacterium | reverse complement strand
CGTTTCAGAACGGGTGAGATGCCTATCGTCGTCGGCGACTACGCGGGTATTTATAACACGCTCGTAGTATACGCTACCGAAATTGCGGGACTTTGGGAGTTCTCCTCCTTGCCCGGCTCGGAGCGCGAGGACGGAACCTTTAACTACGACTCGCTTGCGGGCGTAGGCGCTACCGTAATGCTCCACGGATGCAAGAACAGACTTGCGGCTTGGCAGTTTATGCAGTGGCAGACCGACGAGGACGCTCAGTCCGAGTACGGTAACAGAATGGTTGCTTTGGTAGGTCCTTCGGCTAAGTACGAATCGGCTAACCTTAAGGCGCTTAACAACCTTTCCTGGACTGCGAGCGAGAAGAAGGCAATACAGGACCAGATGGAGAATCTGTCCTCTATCGTTAACTATCCCGGATCTTACATTATCGCAAGATATCTTAAATTCGCATTCCTTGATGCTGTAAACAACGGCGCTGATGCTACCGACGCACTCAGAAGCTACATTGACGCTATCAACTCGGAAATCGAGCGTAAGCGTGAGGAATTCGACCTTGAAACCGTCGGCAACGAGGGAGCACCCAAAAAACCGGGTGCCACCTCGCAAAGTAACTGATTAAGGAGGAAAGACAATGTCACAGGAAAAGACAGTAGATGCACGTCCGGTAAAGCGTGACGAGGTTTCGAAGCTTCGTTGGACCTGGGAAGAAATGAAGAATAACAAGACTGCATACTTCATGGTTGCGCCTTTCCTTCTTCTGTTCATCGTATTTACGGTACTTCCCGTATTCCTTTCAATACTTTTGAGCTTCACCAACTTTAATATGCTTCAGATGCCCGACTGGGTCGGAACCGAGAACTATCTGAGATTGTTCCTCGACGACGAGATATTCATTCTTGCTTGTCAGAACACTCTTATATTCGCATCTGTTACGGGTCCCGTATCCTATATTCTTTCGCTCTTCGTTGCTTGGTTCATAAACGAGCTTCCCCCGAAGATTCGTGCGGTGGTAACGCTTATATTCTACGCACCCTCGATTTCCGGTCAGGTTTACCTTATTTGGAAGACCTTGTTTGCCTCGGACTCTTACGGTTGGGCAAACGCAACGCTTATAGATATGGGTCTTATAAGCAGCCCGATACTCTGGTTTGATAACGCATCCTACGTTATGCCCCTTTGTATCGTAGTTGCTCTTTGGACGTCACTCGGTACGGCGTTCCTTTCGTTCATCGCCGGTTTCCAGACTATCGACCGCTCTATGTACGAGGCGGCAGCCGTTGACGGTATCAAGAACCGTTGGCAAGAGCTTTGGTACATAACGCTTCCCACTATGCGTCCTCAGCTTATGTTCGGTGCCGTTCTTTCGATTACCTCGTCGTTCGGCTTCGGCGGCGTCGTTGACGCACTCTGCGGATTCCCCTCGGTTGACTATGCGGCGCATACGATAATGCACCATCTCAGTGACTACGGCGGAGCGCGTTACGAAATCGGTTACGCATCCGCAATAGCAGTTATACTGTTCGTAATAATGTTCGCTTGTAACATTATTATAAAGAAAGCGCTTTCGAAGGTAGGTGAGTAAACAATGGCAAGTAAATTAAGAACAAGAGGTCATCGTGTTGTACTCAACCGTTCTGCGGGAGGCGATACCGGAATCACTATTATGCTTACGATACTCGGCGCGTTTATGTTCCTGCCGATGTATTACACGGTAGTCCAGGCACTCAAGCCCTTGGATGAGCTGTTTATGTTCCCCCCGAGATTCTACGTTATCCGCCCGACCCTCGATAACTTTACCGATCTTTTCACTCTTATGAGTGACTCTTGGGTTCCTTTCTCAAGATACATTTTCAACACGGTATTCATTACCATAAGCGGTACGCTCGGCAACCTGATTTTCGCATCTATGGCTGCGTACTCACTTGCAAAGCTCCGCTTCCCCGGAAGAAAAGCTATATTCCAGGTTATAGTTATGTCGCTTATGTTCCACTCTACCGTTAACCAGGTAACGCACTTCATCATTCTCTCGGCGTTCGGCTGGATCGATACCTATCTTTCAATTATCGTTCCCTCGATGGCGTTCACGATGGCTCTTTACCTTATGCAGCAGTTTATGGAGTCCTCGGTTCCCGATACCGTTCTTGAGTCGGCAAGACTTGACGGTGCGAGCGAGTTCAGAATTTACCTGACTATCGCGATGCCGATGGTTAAGCCCGCTTGGCTGACGCTTATCATCGAGTGCTTCAAGGGACTTTGGAACTCGGGTTCCTCGGTTTACATTCACTCCGAGGAGCTTAAGAGCTTCAACTACGCTATTCAGCAGATTCTTTCGGGCGGTATCGTTGCACGTTCGGGCGCAGGTACTGCGGCAACCGTCGTAATGATGCTCGTTCCCATCACCGTATTCGTACTTAACCAGAGCCAGATTATAGAAACGATGGGCTCGTCGGGTATGAAGGATTAAGGAGGTAAAAATGAAAAATAAGTTAACTAAACTTTTCATTTTGGCTATCGTTGCTATAATGATTTTCGGCACCGTTACAGCCTCCGCCTTTGAGTCGTACGATACGTACACCTATTCAATAGACGGTGATCCTCTCCATTCCCCCGCCGCATATTCCGCTGAGGAAAGCATTGACTCGCGTGATATGGGACTTGATAAAAAGCTCTCGCAGGCGGAGGACGTTTTCGCTGACTACCTCGGTAATATTTATATTGCCGACAAGGGAAATAACCGAATAGTAATACTTGACGGTGAGCAGTACGTCGTAAAGGGTACTATCAGCGAGTACGTTGACGAAAACAATATTAAAAGAACGCTTAAAAGCCCCACGGGCGTTTACGTAACCGACCCGACGAAGATGAAGACTCCTATTGAGGAGGGTAAAACCGAAAGGGAAGCGCTCATCTACGTTTGCGACTGGGGTAATAACCAGATAGTAGTATTCGACGAGAATCTTAACTACAAGAAAACCATTACCCAGCCCGAGAGTGCGCTCGTTACTACCGAAATGTTCGTGCCCTACGCCGTAGCGGTAGATATTTACGGAAGAATATTCGTAGTATCCAAGACCTGTAACAACGGTGTAATCGTTCTCTCGAGCGAGGGCGCGTTTACCGGATTTATCGGAGCGCAGAAGATATCTCCCGGCGTGTTCGAGTCCATTTGGAGAAACTTCCAGACCGACGCGCAGAAGGAGCAGACCTCGCAGGCAACGACTCAGCCCTTCAACAACATTACCGTTGACGACGACGGTTTCGTTTACGTTACTCTCGCTTACCCCGCGGAGAAGCGCGAGGAAAAGTCTAAGCAGATGGCAGCGCTCCAGAGTAAAGCCGCTACTTATTCTCCCGTAAAGAAGCTCAACTCCACCGGTAAGGAAATTATGAAGCGTAACGGCTTCTTCGACCCCTCGGGTGAGGTTGGAGTATTCTATGCGGATGAGGTTTCCAACATTATAGATATAGCAATCGGTGCGGAGGGCGCTTGGTCGATACTCGACTCCAACCCCGCGAATACCGAATCGAGATGCCGTATCTTCACCTACAACAACAACGGTGACCTTCTTTACGCCTTTGGCGATAAGGGTGACCAGCTCGGCTCTGCCGAGGGCTACGTTGCGATGACCTATCAGGTAGTTGACGGACAGTATAAGCTCGTCCTTCTCGATAACGCAGCGCAGAACTATAAAATCACTATCTACTCCCCCACGGAGTACTGTGACACTATTACGAAGGCTCTTAAAAACCAGAACGACCATAACTATTCCGAGTCTATCGAGTGCTGGCAGGAGCTTCTTACCAAGAACAACAACTTCGACCTTGCGTACATCGGTATAGGTAAAGCTCTTTATAACCAGGGCGATTACGAGGGCGCGATGGAAATACTTGCTTTCGCTTATGAAACCGAGTATTACTCCA
>JAZNFU010000179.1:0-1557 GCA_045576135.1 Eubacteriales bacterium | reverse complement strand
GCACCCTCGTTCTCGTGATGGCGGTATCCACTCTCCTCGGTGCGTATACCGACGGCACCTATCTCGTTATTTTATCGCATTATCTGCTGCTGTTTTTGTCGATGCTTTCCATCTGTGCCTTGATAAAAAAATCGGACAGAGTGATAAGGCTCACTCTGTCCAAAAGAAAGACTGTTACAAAAGGCGGATTCTCGAATTTAAAGTGCCGCCCGAAGAAAGAAGACGGGAAATTGCCGCATCGGCGTCACTCTCGCTCATTTTTGCACCAACGAAGGTAAGCTCGTCACCCGTGCCGAGTGTCTGAATGCTTCCGAAAATTTCACGCGCGGAATCTTCGGATATTCCGGATACCGCAAAGTAATTCTGCGACTCAAACGAATCGAGCGAAGCGCATTCGGTGCATCTTTCAAAGACGGGCGTTGCCACAGCCGTACCCGAACGCATTATCTGCATAAGGTCGCCGACGACCGCAGAAGCCGTAGCTCCCGCACCTGCGCCCTGACCGTAAAACATTACGTTTCCGATAGGCTCGCCTATTACCTCAACCGCGTTGTATACGCCGCTGACAGTTGCCAAAGCCTCGCTTTTGGGTATCATAAACGGAGCTACCATAACCTTAGTGTCCTCACCGTCTATTATACATCTGCCGAGAAGCTTTATCTGTGCTCCTATTTTTTCCGCAGCCGCAACGTCAGCCTTGCGTATTTTCGTGATACCCTCAACCGAAATACCCGCGGGATTTATAAGCTTTCCGGTTACGAGCGCCGTAAGTATAACGATTTTTCTTGCGGCGTCCGTGCCGAGAATGTCCGCGTCGGGATTGCGCTCCGCATATCCGCGCTCCTGTGCATCCGAGAGTGAGTCCTCAAAGCTGTCGCCGTAGGTAAACATTTTTGTGAGGATATAGTTGGTCGTGCCGTTGAGAATACCTCTTACCTCTGTGATTTTGTTTTGTCTTACACAGCTGATAATAGGTGAGAGCACCGGAATACCGCCGCCAACCGCCGCTTCAAAGCGGTAGCAAACGCCCATTTCCTTGGCAATCGAGAGGAACTCGTCGCCGAAATTCGCCACTACCTCTTTGTTGGAGGTTATGACGTTCTTACCGCTCTTGAGTGCCGCAACGGTGTATTCGTATGCGGGGTGAGAGCCTCCCATAACCTCAATTACCGTGTCAACCTTGGGGTCGTTTATTATATCATCAAAATTGTGAGTTACTATTTTTTCAAAGGGCGAGCCGGGGAAGTCGCGCAAATCGAGAACGTGGCGAATCTCTATATCGTCACCGCCGAGCGCCGAAACCTCCTTTGCGTTATCCGTAAGGAGTGCGGCAACACCGCCTCCGACAACACCAAAGCCTAAAATGGCTACTCCTGTCATATTGAACCTCCAAAACGTGCGAAAAGTTAAATTATATTCAATTTTACCATATGTTGCGTAAAATTGCAACCGTAAATCCGAAAAAGCTTGATTATTTTTAAATTTTTCTCCGTTCATATCTCAAAAAACACTTGTAAAAGGTAAAAAATAATAGTATAATTTAAGCATAGCGTTAAT
>JAZNFU010000178.1:0-8910 GCA_045576135.1 Eubacteriales bacterium | reverse complement strand
AGTCGCTCACCAACCGCCCTGACCTTTGGAGTCACTACGGTATGGCAAGAGAGTTTGTAATGTTCATTGGCCGCGAGCTTAAGCTTCCCGCGCTTGACGACCTCTCGAAATACGACTCTCTTTCCCCCGTCGCGATAGACGTCAAGGCAACCGAGCTTACCTGGCGCTACTCGGCGATAAAGGTTGAGAATATTCTCCGCCGTGTGAGCCCCGTGAATATGCGAATCCGCCTTTACTACTGCGGCTCGCGCGCTATCAATTTCCTTGCCGACCTCACCAACTACGTTATGATGGAGCTTGGTCAGCCGATGCACGCCTTTGATAACGCCGTGGTTGACAAAATCGAGGTGCAGACCTTCCCGGATGGCGTTAAATTCGAAACACTCGACGGCGTGGTGCGCGATATCGACGAGAATATGCTTATGATAACCTCGGACGATAAGCCCGTTGCCGTTGCGGGAGTTATGGGCGGAGAGGCGTCGAAGATTGAGGACTCAACCACCTCGCTCCTTCTTGAATCCGCGACCTTTGACGGCGTTTCGGTAAGAAAGACGACGACAAGACTCGGTCTTCGCACCGACGCTTCTATGAGATACGAAAAGATGCTCGACCCTGAGCTTTGCTCGCTCGCAACCGCGCGTCTTTTGTACCTGCTTTACGAAAACGATTCGGGCTGCCGCGTAATATCCGCGTTCACCGACGCTTACGTTAAGCACTACGACGAAATAGTTTTGAGCTTTGATAAAGCTTACGTTGACAGATACACCGGTATCGATATTTCCCCTGAGAGAATAGTTAAAACGCTCACCGCGCTCGGCTTCGGCGTGAAGAGAGACGGCGACAGCTTTACCGTAGCCGTTCCCTCCTGGCGTGCAACCAAGGACGTTACCATAAAGGCTGATATTATCGAGGAAATCACGAGAATTTACGGCTACGATAACTTTGAGATATTCACCTCGGAAAGCCCCCTGCTTCCCGTGCGTAAGGAAACGCTCAAATCCCACGAGGATAGAATGAAGGATATTCTCGTCGGGGCACACGCGATGCACGAGGTTCATTCGTACATCTGGTCGGACGCACAGCGTAACCGCGAGCTTGGTATCGAAACGGTGAAGAGCGTGAAGATTATCAACGCATCTAACCCCGACAACGCATACGTCAGAACGACTATGATACCCACGCTTCTTTCCTACGCAAAGGATAACAAGAGCTACGCGGACAGCTACGCGATATTCGAAATCGGTCATACGGTTGATGCGGCGCTTGACGCCGCAAGAGATAACTACTGCACCGAAAGAAAGAAGCTCGGCGCGGTGCTGTTCTCGAAAACCGAGTCCGAGGAAGCCGTATTCACGAAAGCAACCGACGCGGTTTGCGACGTCGTCGAGCAAATTCTTCACAAGGACGTAAGCTTCGCACCCTCGGCTGATTTTGCCGATTACTGTCACCCCGAAAACAGCTTTGACATCACCGTTTGCGGTAAGGTTATCGGATACCTTTCGGTAGCGCACCCCACCGTTTGCGAAAACGTGGACAAAAAATGCGCTATTGCATTTTTCGAGATTGAAACCGAGGCGTTTGCCGAGATTGAGGCAGGCACCACCGTTTATTCCGAGCCGTCGAAATTCCCCGCTATCGAGATAGATATGACCTTCAATACCGGTCGCGAGCGCATCGACTTTGACGCGGTCGTAAAGGCGTCGGAGGCAGCTTCGGACGGTATGCTCAAGGATTGCTATCTTCAGGACGTTTACGAAAAGGCTGACGGCTACGCGGTAACTCTGCGCTTCGAATTCGAGGCTCAGGACCGCACGCTCTCCAAGGGCGAGCTCGCCCCCGTGACCAAGAAAATCGCCGCAGCACTTGCCGCACTCGGTATGAGCGTTTGATAAATCGTATTTATCTTTCAACGGTTTCATTAAGCTAACAAAAATTCACACGACAAAAAAGCACTTATGACGGCTGTCATAAGTGCTTTTCATTTGCTCTTTTATGCTCTCGCGTTTTCGCAAATTCAATCAGAAAACGCGAGAGATTTTCGTTTTTCGGAGTCAAAGCTTATGCCATATCAAGCGCAAGCTTTAACTTTTTCGGGGTGAAAACCTATATTTTTGCAAATATTAGTTTTCTTTTTTTAGAAGAATTACGGAAGAAGTCAGTTCTGCTGTGCCTTAAGGTATGCCTCGTAGTAGTTGAGAATAACGTTGGTCATAGCCTCGTCGGAAATCTCGTACTGAATGTTTCCGTCCTCGTCGGTAACTACGTCGCCGTTCTCGTCGGTGGTGGGAACGTACAGACCCTCGTTAATGAGGTCGTCCATCGTCTTGTCACCGTACTCGTTTACGACGAACTCAGCCATAGAATCAACGATTTCCTGGTCGACTACGTTTTCAACCTCGCCGCCGGACTCGCCGCCTTCGCCGCCTTCGCCTTCGCCCTCACCGCCGGACGTAGAGCCGGAGCCGAGTGCGTTGTTAAGAGCATCGTTAAGAAGTCCGGAAACCTCGGTTACAGCCTCCTGCTTCTGCTCCTCGTCCTCAAGGTCGTATCTGGTATTGATGTCGGTAACGACGCCGGTAACGACGTTGTCAATCTCTACCTTGGTATCCTCGTAGGTCTGCTCGATTTCCTCGGTGTTGGTAGCACCGCCGTCAGCACCCGCCTGAGTCTGATTCTGTACTATAAGAGAAAGCGAAATCTTGGTAAAGTCGGTAACTATCGGTGTGGTGTTGGGGTTGCTCTTAAGAATTGCAACGATGTCGTCAACGATAGTCGTGCCCGTTTCCTCATTCCTCTCCGAAAGGATTGCAACGGCGGGCGCATTCTCCTCAAGAACACCCTTGCTCTTAAGTATTACGAATACGTCAGCAACGGTCTGAACGTCGTCAACAACCGTGTCGGCAGTGCTGCGCTGGAATACGTCGGCAACAGAAGCTACGAGCATATCGAAGGGAGCACCTACGTTTACAAGCTCGATGTTCTCCGCCATACTCTTGGTAAGCGCGAGAAGCACGGGGTTGAGGTGGTTGTTGCTCTCAAACTCAGCAAGAATCTGATCGATTACGGTCATAGGCTCGCCGTCAGCACCGATTATCACGTTGTCATTCTCGTCAAGCACCGGCTCGGTGAAGAGCGTTATAACGTCAACGTCAATCTCCTCGTCTGCAACAAGACCGTTGTTATCAAGGATTTCAACGATGTTTGCAAGCGTTGCAACGTCGCGGTCAAGCTGGTCAATAGTGGTTATTCCCTCGAATACCTCCATAGTTGCGATTATGAAGGAAAGGGTCGGCTCAACGAGTCCGTCAAGCTCGATTTCAATCTCGCCCGCGGTAGCTTCCTCGCCGTCGTAGAAGTTTACAACGCCGCCGGCAAGTCCGGTGATAACCTCAAGCAAGAAGTCCTGAAGCTCGGGAGTGGTAAACTCGTCGATAGCCTTTTCAATAGGTGTAAGTCCGCTCGCATCCTTGGTAAGAAGAGCAAGCATATCGCCGTCGTCAGAAAGCTCAAGAATTCCGATTACGTCGGAAAGTGCGTCGATGTCAGCCTTGATATCCGCGATATTCTCTACGTCGTCAAGAAGGTTGAACATTGCCTTCATTATTACGGCGTAGGTGGGGTCAGCGCCCGTGGTGTCAAGCTCGTCGCCAACAACGCTCGCGATAGAGGTTGCCAAAGGCTCGTCGAAGCGGGTGCCGGCAAATACGTCAAGAACTCTGATAAGCACGCTGTCGGTGCCCTCGTCCTCAGCCTGACCAAAGAGAAGCGTTACGAGGTCAAGGTCCGCGCCCTCGTCAAACACGCCCTCGGCGTTGAGTATCTCAACAGCCTCGGCAATAAGCTCAACGTCGGACTGAAGCTGTGCGAAGCTTGCGGTATTTCCAAGCTCCTCAAGAAGCGGTCCTACGAGAGTCGAGGTGAACTCGTCGGTATCGGCAAGGAATACGTACTTGCCGTCTTCCTTCTCCGCAAGCGACTTGAAGGATTCAACCAAAGCGTCCTCAAGGTCGGTGCCCTCGCACTCAGCGATAATCTGCTCGATAAGGCTGTCGCCCGCGTCGTTCTTAATAAGGAAGAGATTTATAATTGCGTCCTCGGAATCAAGTATTCCGTTTTCGTCAAGTAAAACTATAATATCCTGGATAGCCTCGATGTCGGCAATGATGTCGGAAATGGTTACGTCGTCGCCGTCGAAGATGTTAAGGAAGGGCTGTACGAAGTTAGCCATTGCGCCGTCAAGCGACTCGGTAACCGAAGGATCGTTTGCAACGGCTGCGAACGCGTCAACGACAGCGTCGCCAAATCTCGAATTGGGCTTGTCAAACTCGCGAAGAACGCTGACTATAACGCTGTCCTCACCCTCCTCAGCGGTAAAGAGAACGGTCATATAATCGATTTCGCCCTCGCCGAAGACGCCCGCATCGTTAAGAAGCACGATAACCGCGGACAGACACTCAACGTCGCCCTCTATATCGGTATAGTCGTCGGTCGTAGCTATAACGTCAAGAAGCGGTCCTACCACAGCGGTAAGAAGGCCCTCCTCCTCGCCGAGAAGAACGTAGTTGCCCGCCTCATCCTTCTTTGCAAGAGCTTGGTATGCTTCTACGAGCGGCTCCTCAAAGTCGGTGCCCTCAAGCGTTTCGATAATAGTCGAAATAAGAGGAGTACCCTCGCCCTCTGCTACGAACAGAGCTACGAGCACGTTTCCGTCGCCGAATGCGTCCTCACCGTCGAGTAAAACTATAATTTCCTGAATAGCCTCAACGTCCTCGATAAGACTTTCGATGGTAACCCCGTCGCCGCCGAATACGTTAAGGAAGGGCTGTACGAATTCACGCGTCGTGTCGTCAAGCGACTCGGTAACCGCGGGATCGTTTGCAACAGCCGCGAAAGCGTCGATAATCGCATCGCCGAATCTCGAGCCGTCGCCGCCGAGAGTCTTAAGAATCTGAACCATAATGCTGTCCGACTCACCCTCTGCGGTGAAGAGAACGGTCATATAGTCAATTTCACCCTCGCCGAAGATACCCGCGTCGCTAAGAAGCGAGATAACCTCGGAAAGACAAGCAATATCGCCCTCGATATCGGAATAGCTTGCGGTTGCGCCGATAACGTCAAGCAGCGGTCCTACGACAGCGCCGACGATTCCCTCGGACTCACCGAGAAGAACGTAGTTGCCCGCCTCGTCCTTCTTTGCAAGAGCTTGGTATGCTTCTACGAGCGGCCCCTCAAAGTCGGTGCCCTCAAGCTTTTCGATAATAACCGAGATGAGAGGATCGTTCTCACCCTCCGCTACGAACAGAGCTATAAGTATGTTCTCGTCGTCAAACGCGTCCATACCGTCGAGTAAAACTATGATTTCCTGAATAGCCTCGATGTCGGCAATAAGGCTTTCGATGGTTATATCGTCGCCTCCGAGCACGTCAAGGAAGGGCTGTACGAACTCTCTCGTAGAGTCGTCAATGGAGCCGGTTACCTCAGGGTCGTTTGCAACCGTCTTAACCGCGCTCAGAATAGCGTCGTCAAATCTAGAGCCGGCAAGGATATTGAGTATGGTTATAACCACGCTGTCCTCGCCCTCCTCTGCTTCAAAGAGCAGAGTCATATAGTCAAGCTCCTCGTCGCCGTTGAATATTCCGGTCTCGGCGAGAGCTGCCATAACGTCCGCGATAACTCCGATATCGCTCTTAATCTCGGCAAAGGTGGCGGTGCCGCCGATTACCTCGAATACAGGCTCGAGTATAGCAACTACCATACCCTCCTCGCCCGCGATAAGAACGTACTCGCCGTCCTCATTCTTTTCGGCAAGTGCCTTGTAAACCTCAACGAGTGCGTCTGCGAAATCGGTGCCGTCAAGCATACCGACGAGGCTTTCAACGAAGGTTTCGTCGCTGCCCGCCTGCTTTTCAAAGAGAATAGCCATTATATCGGCGCTGTCCTCGGCATCGATAATTCCGCTGTTGTAAACCTCAAGAACGATACCCTGAACTGCCTCAAGGTCTTCGATAAGGCTTGCCATCGTAACGTCGTCACCGGTAAATACGTTAAGGAACGGCTCAACGAAGGTCTTAGTCTGGTCGTCCATCGAATCGGTAAGCTCGGAGCTTTGAAGAAGCGCCTTAGCCGCGTCAAGAACAACGCCGCTGAATCTTGAGCCCTCGAATATCTTCAAGGCTGCGATAACGATGCTGTCCTCCTCACCCTCGGAGGAAAGAAGAAGCGTTATGTAATCAGCGTTTTCGTCCTCAAAGTTGATATCCTTTATAAGACCTACGATATCGGTAAGAGCCTTGATATCCTCTCTGAGATCGGAAACGCCGCTCGTGCTTGCCAAAACGTCGATGACGCCAAGGAACGCGTCCTTAAAGGTATCGTCCTCGGCAAACATCTCGTCGAGCATCTCGGAGAACATATTCTCCTCCTCGCTCTTGAAGGCGTCTGCTATTTTTACGATAGTGGTCGTGATAAGAGTGTCGAAATTACTGTTGCTTGCAAGTGCGTCGAAGATAAGGAGTATTACGTTCTCATCCTCGGGAGCACCGATAATCTGAAGAACGGCAGTACCCTCCAAATCCTCCGAATTCAGAAGACCGCTTCTCGCGATTATGAAGAATACGTCACAGATGGTGTTAAAGTCGGACTTTACAGTCTGTACCGTACTGTTCTTATAAACGCCGATAGCCGAGGCTACTACCTCGTCAAAGGGCGCGGGGATATCGTCGAGCGGAATAACGCCCGCCTCAACCGCGTTCGCTGCCGAGTGGAAGCCCTCAACTATAAGAGTTGCGGTGAGCGGCTCATCCATAATCTTATCAATAATGGCTCTGATAGCCGCCTCGTCCTCTGCGGTGATGTCGGTAACGTCGATATCCGAAATTTCAACGACGTCAAGACCGATTTCAACGAGATGAGGAACGGTGTCCTTGGTGTTGGTTTTGGTTCCGTTAATCTTAACGGTGGAAAGCTGGTCGCTTATAATGTTTCCGCCGAAGAAGTTAACGAGCTTAAGCACCGGGCTCTCGATAACGTCAGCGAGGTACTCGTCGTACATATCGACGACCTCAAGAATCGAAGCCTCAGCCTCGCTTACCTCCTCGCCCTCCTCGGGTCTTTCAATGAGCGCAACCGTATCACTCACCATACCGAAAAGTCCGGTAAAGGGAACGAGCACGACCGCCGCTACCAAGAAGCCCTGCACAGCACCGAGCGCCATACCGCCAAGACGGGTCCAAATATTGTTTCTGCGCTTGGTGAAGCCGCAAGCACCGCTTACGATAGCGTGTACTATTCGCATAAAGAAACTCGTCAAGATAAACTCGAGAACGAACACGATGGGAGCTATAATAAGCGTCAGGGGGAATGCCAGCACCATCTGAACGGTGGCGGGATTCAAGCCGTTGATTATAGCGAGAGTGGCTTCGTCCATTTCAGCGAGAACGTCGTTGAAGAATCCAAACTCCGCAAGCGCCTGCTCGAGTGTTTTACCCTCAAAGAAGCCGAGCACGCCCGCGGTAATTCCGTTAGCGAGAAGATACGCAATTACAATCGATATGATTATCGAAACGAAGCGTACCGTCTGACGCAGAATGCCGCGCGTGAGGCCCTTAAGAGCGCCAAGCAATACCAAAACGCCGCAAAAAGCCGCGATGCCGAGCGCAACGTACGCCGACGGTGTAGCTTTTGCAAGCATTTCCTGGATGTGAGAAATAATGTTCATGTTATTTCCTCCGATGTCAAAATATTTTATATAACTTAATAATACTACATCAAACTGCCGTTGTCAAGCGTTTTTACTTATTTTAACAGTTTCAGTTTTATTTTAGCTCGCGCGCGAGCTCTTTCTTAAGCTCCCACGCCTTCAAAACCGCAATTTGAGTTTTGGAGTCCTCAATCTCGCCCGACATAACCATAGAGTAAAGCTCGGGAAGCGGTATTTTTTCTATATCCAGAAATTCGTCCTCGTCGGGCGAGGTTTCCGTAAAGCTTATATCCTCCGCAAGATACATATACACTCGCTCCGAAAGGATTGCCGGCGAGCCGAGCATTTTACCGAGGAAGGTATATTTTTTCGCCACGGCGCCGGTTTCCTCGCGAAGCTCGCGAGCGGCGGCGGAGAGCGGGTCCTCGTCCGCCGAATTCAGCTTTCCCGCGGGGATTTCGAAAAGCACCCTTCCCGCCGCGTAGCGATACTGACGCTCCATTATCACCCGACCGTCCGAGAGCAACGGTATCACGCAGACCGCACCGACGTGACGGCAGTACTCTCTGTGGCTTTTCTCACCGTTTGGCAAAAGCACCTCGTCGCGAAAAACGTGAAGTATCTTACCTTTATATATTTCCTCCGAGCCAAGCTTAATCTCCTCAAGCTTCATACACACACCTCCAAATTTACCGAGCCTACGCGAGTCCGAACCGACCGCGTTTTTTAAAGCGCATTTCGCGCGGCGGCGAAGAATTCTCTTAAAGCGCTTACGAATAAAAAAGCGAATGCACCCCCGATACGAATGACGCAAAAATCGCGCTCGACATCGGAAGTGCATCGGTCCGCGGTTTTATAAAAGCCGCGAAAACAACTCAATTAGCGTGAAGCCGAAAGGCATCACGCTAATACGTCTTAATTTTTAAAATTCCAAATTACCAGTTGATATCAAAATCGGGAGTATGACCGTCACCGCTGGTGAAAATCTCGGTACCGCTGACGTTGAGAACAACTATCTCGGGAGCTTCGTACTTTTTCATAATTATAACCTCTCAAATTTGAAAAGACTATTCTTTGTACTCATTTTAGCACGCCTATCGGCTTTTGTCAAGTTTTTTTATAAAAAAATCCGTACGCTTTCCAATTTTTGTGAAATTAGACTATCTTTGCGAGCATTTGTTCGGTAATTTCAACCGAAACGGTGAGCGACT
>JAZNFU010000177.1:0-4063 GCA_045576135.1 Eubacteriales bacterium | reverse complement strand
TGCGCTGTATTTTGAAATCACGGTTTTGAGGGGGTGACACCGATGGATAAAAAGAGCGGCGAGAAAATAATCGCCGAAAACAGAAAAGCGAGGCACGATTATTTCGTTATCGAAGCGTACGAGGCAGGCATCGAGCTTTTCGGCACGGAGGTAAAATCTCTGCGTGCGGGCGGTGTCAACCTTAAGGATTCCTACTGTGATATCGACGGGGGCGAGCTGTTTGCGCTCGGCGTGCATATCAGCCCTTACGAGCAGGGCAACATATTCAACCGCGACCCCCTGCGCCCGAAGAAGCTTTTGATGCACAAAAGGGAGATAATGAAGCTTACCGGTCTTGTATCGCGCGAGGGGTATACGTTAGTACCGCTTTCGCTCTATTTCAAGGGCTCGCACGTCAAGATGTGCTTAGGTCTTTGCCGTGGTAAAAAGCTTTACGACAAGCGCGACTCGATAGCGAAGCGCGACGCCGACAGAAATATCGAGCGTCATATGAAGGAAAAATATTGAATAAATACAATTAATTCGGGGGCGGCTTAAAGCCTCGGCACAATATCAAAGGGTAGCTCAATTTCACGTTGAGCTACCCCATTTTTTTGCTACACGAATTTCAACAGCCAAATGATTTGGTAAAGTGCTATTAAATTTTATTTTTTAGTGCCAAGGGCGCGCATCGCGTTGAGTATGGCGAGCATTGCGACACCGACGTCGGCAAAGACGGCGAGCCACATATTGACGAAGCCGAACGCGCCGAGTATTAGGACTATCGCCTTTACGCCGAGGGCGAAAATTATATTTTCTTTCGCTATGCGAAGCGTTTTTCTCGCTATTTTTACCGCATCGGGAAGGCGCAAAAGGTTATCCGACATTATCACGACGTCGGCAGACTCAATAGCCGAGTCAGCACCCGAAGCACCCATCGCTACACCGACGTCGGCAAGCGTTATCGAGGGCGCGTCGTTTATTCCGTCGCCGACGAAGACGCACCCGCGCCCCTCCTTTATCAGCTCGGTAACGGCGGCGTATTTATCCTCAGGCAAAAGCTCGGCGCGCACGTCGGTTATACCAAGCTGTGCCGCGACGGAATTTGCCGATTCGGAAACGTCACCGCTCAGCATAACGGTTTTTTCGACGCCGAGCGAGGAAAGCTCGCAAAGAGCAGAATGCGCTTCACCCTTAACCGTATCGGAAAAGGATATCACGCCCGAAAGCTCGTCGCCAAACGCTATATAGATGCAGGTTTTTGCCGCACCAACAGCCGCAAATATGCCGTAATCGCTCATAAGAGCCGCATTTCCGACGAGAAGCCGCTCACCGCGAAGAGTTGCTATCAAGCCCTTTCCCGATATTTCCCGAACGTCAGCGGCGGGCGTGTATTCGCCGACGGCGCTTTTTATACACTCGGCTATGGGGTGATTAGAGCCGTGCTCGGCAGCTGCCGCAAGCGATAAAAGCTCGGATTTTTCCATACCGTAGCTGACTATATCCGAAATCTGAAGCTTGCCCTCGGTAAGCGTTCCGGTCTTGTCAAAGGCGAAAATTTTCGCGCGCGAAAGCGGAGAAAATACGTTTCCGCCCTTATAGAGAATACCTCTCGACGCCGCCGCGCCGATACCGCCGAAGAACGCCATCGGAACGGAAATAACGAGCGCACACGGACAGGAGAAAACGAGAAAAACGAGCGCACGGTATACCGACTCACCAAAGGAAAGCCAAGAAAAAACGGTGGGAATTACGGCAACTGAGAGCGCCGCGATAACCACCGCGGGCGTATAATAGCGCGCGAATTTGGTTATGAAATATTCTTCCTTTGATTTGTTTTCCGCTGCGGTTTCAACGAGCGCGAGTATTCTCGACGCCGCGGAATCAGACGCCGCGCGAAGCGCACGGGCGGTCAGCATACCGCCGAGGACGACCGAGCCGCTTTCGATAGCGTCACCGACACCGACGCTTCGCGGAATAGACTCGCCGGTTAGATGCGCCGTGTCAAGCTCGGCTGTACCGTCGACAATTTCACAGTCAACCGCTACACGCTCGCCGGGGCGTATAACGAGAATATCACCGGGGGTGACCTCCTCGGCAAATACGGTCGCTTCAACGCCGTCACGCAGAACCACCGCTTCGTCGGGGCATATGTCCATCAGCGCCTTGATTGACGCTCTTGAACGGTTAACCGCGCGGCGCTCAAGATACTCGCCGACGAGATAAAACAGCATAACCGCACAGCCCTCGCTTCCCTTTCCTATCAGCATAGCGCCGGTAGCGCCAAGGGACATCAAAAGGCGCTCGTCGAAGACGTCGCCGCGTATAATACCAAGCCCCGCCTCAAAGAACACCTCGAAGCCGCAAAAAATCAAGCTCGCCGAAAACAGCACGAGCGCCGCCACCGAAAGCGAAAGCCATTCAAAAACGAGCGCCACGCCAAAAAGCAAAAAGCCGCCGATAATCCGCACGTCCTCGCGGCGCAAAAGCTCAAAAAATTTCCTCATTTTATCCTTACACACTTCTTTATACTCTGATTTTACCTCTTGATGCTCTGCACTTTCAGCCGTCAAGAGCTTACTTTTCTATTTTCACGCTGCGTGAAAACTTTTTCGCATAGCTTTTGCAGATGTCAAAAACAGCCGCCTCGTCAGCTTCCGACTCAACGGTAAGCTTCTCGGTAAGATAATTAATCTTCGCGCTGATTATTTTTTCGTCAGCCTCGATGCTCGCGCCAAGCTTAGCCGCACAGTTGGGACAGTCGAGTCCGATAATATTAAATTTAAATTTCATTATATGTACCTCCAAAAAATTATTCGTTAATATGCTCAAGTCCCTTTTCGATTATATCGCGGACGTGTTCGTCGGCAAGCGCGTAAAAGACGTTTTTGCCGGATTTTTTATAGCTTATGAGATTGCTTTGACGAAGGACCTTCAGCTGATGCGAAACGGCGGATTTGGTCATACCGAGAAGCTCGGCTATATCGCACACGCAAAGCGGCCCCGCGTCTATGGCAAAGAGTATATTAATCCTCGTCGAGTCGCCGAGAATTTTAAAGAAGTCCGAAAGCTCGTAGAGCGTTGACTCGGAGGGCATCTCTGCCGCCCGAACTTTTATTTTCTCACCGCTGTGCTGATGATGCTCGCATGGCTTGATTATATCGGTATCGTTATGCTTCATAGGTCCTCCGAAAAGATAATTACGGTTGAATGGTTGTTCAACTGTTTGTATTATACGCCGCCCCGAAGAATTTGTCAAGGGGATTTGGAAAATATTTTTCCGAAAGGCAAAAAACGCCTCTAAATTCATATTAGCCCGAAAGAAAAAACGGCTGTAAATTCTTTTCAAAACAGCCGTTTTTGTAAACAAAGATTTTCTTTTTCGTTGTTATTCGCTTTTATTTTTCACTTTTCGTTATTATTCTTGCTTCAGCTTGTTGATTTTGCGCTCGCGATTTCACTTTATTTTTTCTTTATTATTTTTCTCGCAAGACGTGCGAGCGCGCGAAGCGGCATCGCGATACAGTATCTCAGAGGATAAAGGAATTGCACGAGCGCGGCGTAGCGGTAAAAGCCACGCGTCCCCGTCGAATACTCGCGCCCGCCCCGCTTGAAGCTCGCGAGCGTGCCGACGAGGTCGGAATTTTTCACGTACTCTTTTTTATAGGTATTATCGCCGCGAATGATATAACCGTCGGGGAAAAAGCCTATCACGCGGTGAAGAATATACCTACCCTCACGCTTGTAGAGCAGGACGTCGTATTTTTTCGGCGGTGACGTTATCGGCAAAATACAGACGACGTCGCGCCCCGCGCGCAGAAGCGGCATCATACTCACCCCACGCACCACCGAGGCGTAAACGCCGTGGTCGGCGAGGACGTCCTCTATAAGCACGCCGCCCGAAATATAAAGCTCGCTCACTCCTCTACCAACCCGTTATCTATAAGAGATTTTATGAATTTTTCGGTATCAGCCGCTGCGAGCGCGGGCGAGATTTCATACTCGGCGCAGAGTGCCGATGCGAGTGCGGCGGCGTCGAGAGTCTTCGCCTCAACCGCCAAATTCCACAAAAACGCGCCCGACT
>JAZNFU010000176.1:0-4710 GCA_045576135.1 Eubacteriales bacterium | reverse complement strand
ACCTCGTTTTTTCAAAAGTGTAATGCTCTACTGCTAAAAGTTTAGTACAAAAAACGATAGAGGTAAATAGATTAAACAAACAAATATTACTTTTCGAACATATTTTTCAAAAACCGCTTGTATATTTCCTGCGAACGTGATAAAATGAAATCGACCAAAAACGATTGGGGCGGCTTATATGAAAATATCGGACCGAGAGCTTAAGATAAGGAAAATTGAATTTGTTAAGCGAAGCGCAACGCCGATAGGCACTTATTCGTGCGGACCTCGTTACAGTGATTGCTTCGTCTTCGTGCTCAGCGGCGGAGCGCGTTACACCTTTGACGGAACAGAGTATAACGTCGGCGCGAAAAACGTCATATATCTTGCAAAGGACAGCCGATACGCTATAAACGTCGAGGATGAAAATTACACCTACGTCTACGTTGACTTTTATTTTGATACCGAGCCCTTTGAACGTATGGATAATTTTCTGCTTTCTGACGTGGGCGCGTCCTCTCTTGAACAGCCGTTTTTGAAGCTGTACCGAAATTATATAAACGGTACGCTCTGCGAGCGAATTGAGTGTATGGCGCTTCTTTACGAAATATATTCCTCCGTGATTTCAATAAGGACCTCGGCGTATCTGCCCACCGAAAAGAAAAAAACGTTAGCTCCGGCTATCGAGCTCATATCGAAAAGCTTTTGCGATTCGTCGCTCACCATACGAGCCCTATCCGAGCTTGCGGGCGTGAGCGAGGTGCATTTTCGCCGTATATTTTCGAAGCTTTACGGCACCTCGCCGAAGAAATACGTAACCTCCTTGAGAATTGCAAAGGCGAGGGAGATGCTCGTCGGCACTAAGTTGAAAATTTCCGAAATATCAGAGCTTTGCGGCTTCGAAAACGCCTACTATTTTTCCAAAATTATGCGTGAGCAAACCGGAATGACACCGAGCGAAATTCGTGAAAAAATAAGCTTGACTTGAATAATCACCGCTATACAAAAAGCAGACCCGGGGGCGAGGGGATTTAGAGCGGAAATTTTCTTCTTCGACCGATAGGCGTATATACGAGAAAACGGGAATAGAATAAAGAACAAAAAAGTTTGAGAAAACCGCAGGTTTTAACCTTGATTTTCTCAAAGGCGCTCATAATGTTAAAGAGGCACTGTGTTTTTTCACAATGCCTCTTGTTTTTATTTGGTTATGCCTAAATGCGACAGCCCCTTATTACGTCTTTCAATCCGACGATATATCACGTTTCTTCTCTGAGATATCTTTCGGACTCCGTCCAATAATCCATCGACTCCACCGGCTCGTCGTCGAGCTGCCAATACTGAGTCATCATTCGCTCCTTTTGCGGTCCCTCGTTCGCAACCGACGAAAGATAGTCGCGAAGCTCCTCGGTGGAAATATGAGCGTCGGTGGTAAAATCATCCGACGTTGCATAGCTTGTCAAAGTCTTGAGCATTGCAAGCGCCGACGGCTCGCCGCGCTCGGCGGCGGTAAAGTTGAAGCCCGTGACCAGAAGCCTACCTTTTCCGACTCTCAGTGCAAAGGCGTAGCTGAATCGGCGCATCGTTCTGTCATACATAAGCTCGGGAAGATTGAATTTTCCGGGATCGAAGCGGTCACGGCTCGATTTATCGAGTCCGGATACGAGCGATAAGGGCACAGCGGGGAAATCGTCGAGATTTATCTTGTCTGAGTCGTCTATCAGGTGGTAATATTGAAAGCTTATCTGTCCGTCCGTGACGAAGCCGTGCTTCGTGAGCAGGTCAGGTCTATCCGGTCCGCCGTTTTGCGTGCCTCTGTCCCAAATAACTCCCTTGAAGCGATCCCAGGTGTGTCGGAATGAGTATTTCGGCGCCGCCATTCCCTTGTGAAGCAGATGGCGCGTCCAGTCGGTGCGGTATATCAGCATCACGTCCTCACCGCGATCAAGCTGACAAAACAGCTCGTCGTCGAGCTTGTCGGTTATAACGAGAGGTGCATTTTCGTCAAAGGCAACGGCGCGCGAAAGGTAATCTGCCCCCATATCGCATCTTGCGCGAAGCTTCAGGGGATACTCGTATCTCGGAAATACCCACAGCTCCCATTCGTTTTTGCAAACGCTGCCGTCCGAGAAATCAAGCTTGCAGCATAGCTTCAGCTTTTCGGGCTTCGTAAGGCTTGGCAGCTTAAGCTCAAGCTTGCAAAGCGCGTAAAGCCCCGATTTTGCGGTATCGAGAGAGAGCATAGAGCCGCTAAGATATTCCTCGCCTCCCAAGGTGAGAGTGTAAGAAAAATCGGCGCTCCTTGGCGGATTTATCATATACTGAGAGATAAGTATCGGGATTTTTGCAATCTCTTTGGCTGTATATATCTGTTTTTCCATTCTTGCGAGCAGCACGGTGTCGGCGTTGAAGGCTCTAAACGCCTCTGCGGATATGCCGTGAGGATCGTCAAAGCAATCGACGACGCCGTTGGAGTTCTCGTATTTGTCGGTATCGGCAAACTGAAGCATATGGAAGCCGGAAAGAAGCTTGCTCGCACGCAAATTTTCAAGTGCGCACTTCCAACATATGAACTGAAAATCCTTGGTGATTTGAAGATTCTTTGAAAAATCCTCACGGTATCCCTTTGCCTCGAGCATTTTTATTTCCTCGTCCACCCACCAAGGTGCCGCCTTGCCGTATTTTGCAAACTTTTCGCGCAGGGCGTAGAAGTCGCGCCACGAGGTATAATGGCAAACCTCGTGTGCGATAAGCGGTCTGTCAAAGGCGAGAGCGCGGCGTATTTTGCCGTTCGGCTCATCCTTGACCATATCTATATCCCGCACCGTGCCGAAGCAAAGCAGATTGTCCGTGTTATCAAACATATCCGCATTTTTGCCGTAAGGGAAGAAATATCCCATATGCTGAACGTCGAAATCGACGTAATCGCGGTCGTATTCGCCGTGCGCGCAGGTGTCTATGAAAAGACGCGTCGGATCCTTTTCTTTTATGTAGTTGCGTATTTCGCGTATGCGCGGCTTCGTACCCGGCTGGCGTATTTCGTTTCCTATACAGTAAACCATAAACGACGGATGGTTGTAAAGGGTGTTGATTATTTCGTCAAGCTCCTCGTTGCTGATGAAATCGTTTTTGCCGTAAAGCATCTCGCGCAGATTATCGTATTTCTTGCCGCCCCTGCGCATCTCTATATGTATGAGCATACCGAGATCGTCTGCCGCGCGGAAGCACGCCTCTGGCGGTATCGTTGAGTGGAAGCGGATGGTGTTGAAGCCGTAGCTCTTCGCCGCGAGTATGTTTTTCTTATAGAAATCATACTCGTCGAGTCCTGCGTTGTTTAGATGCTCGTGTGCCGCAGCTCCCCTAATATATGCGCGCATATAGAAAGGATAACCGTTCAGATATAGATACTTGCCGTCAACCGAAAAATATCTGAATCCGAAGCGGTCGGAAAGCATCTCGACCTCACCGCTTTCAAATTTCAGGGTTATATTAAAGGTGTAGAGCGTCGGCTTTGCGGCAGACCACGCCTCAGCTTCAAAAAGAGCGCTCACAGAAAACTCACAACACCCCGGAGTCACGTCGCCGCCGGCAAGAAGCTTACCGCACGAATCGGTGACGCTCCATACGGCGTTCGCAACCGCAGATTTCGTGCTTAAAGCGGCACACATAGGCTCGGAGCATTTTGCCGCAGTAAGCTTCAGTACGGTACCTTTTTCGCTTATCATACAGATAACCTCGCATATTGATATTGTTCATTTAGATAGTATAACAAAATAACCGCCAAGTCAAGCGTTTTGCAAAATGTTATACAGACTCCAAAAGATATTGTACGTATTTTAAAAGGACAGCGCCAAAGAGAAAAACAGGGAATACGCCATCTCGTTTTTCACTATGCCGTTTTAGGACATAATACCCTAAAAGATGTCCAAAAAACGCATTGACATCGGAGAAAAAAGGATATATAATTTTAGGCAAGAACTTACGTTTCTCGTGCGCGCTCTCCATGCTTTGCATAGAGAGAATATATCCTTATCGCTGAGTTTTTTCTTAAAACGGGCGGTCCGAAAGAAGTTTAAAATATGACTAATATTAAAAAAATGTGCTTGTGTACGGCACTAAACAGCGTTGGTGTGATGTTGTGCTCGGGCGCAATTATGCAGACCTTTTTGCTTCAAGCTGGATTCAGTGAAGAACAGGTTTATTTGATAAGCTCGCTTATACAGGTGGCTCAAGTACTTGTGATGCTTGCTATGACCTTTATTTCGGGAAGAATCAGGCGGGTAAAGCAGGTTGTGAGCATATCCTATCTGTCGCTGACCGTTATGGCGGCAGTATTCCTGCTCGGTGCTGTATATCCAGGCATTCTTGGCAACGGATATGTAATTGCTGTGTTCATAATTTCAGTAATCTCCAACCTTGGCGTTGGACTTTCCAATATTATGTATTATTGCTTGCCGTATTACACCATTGATATGAGGGAATACGGAAAGATGACGGGAATCAGCGTTGCGCTTTCGGGCGGAATTTGCTTCGTGTTTTCCTTAGTACATACGTTTATGGTTGCGAAATTCGATTATATGCAGGCTATGGCGTGGTTCTTCGTATTGTCAATTGCTTGCTTCGTAGCGGCATCCTTAACCTGCCATTCTATGAAGGAAATAAGCAGCGCCGCCCCGCAGCAAAAAAGTGTGAAGGAGGATATGATAGCCGTATTTAAAAACTCGGATACCTACG
>JAZNFU010000175.1:0-4960 GCA_045576135.1 Eubacteriales bacterium | reverse complement strand
ACCGCTTGGCCTCCGACTTGGTGGCTTTGATATACATATTCGATTAAGCTTGGACGTAAATTGATTTTTCGCTTATCACGATTTAGGTTGACATCGGCTAAGCGTAGAAAAAAGCAAAGACTTGGCGGCGAGTAAAACAGCCTTGCTGAGTCTTTGCTTTTATATTTTTCACGAGTGCGGTGCTTAAAAAAAAGCCTTCTCGCTTTTTCCGTTATCGGCCTCTATTTTGTGGAAAGCTGTGGAAAACAAAAAATCGGCGAGGAAGATTTTGGTGGAAAAAACGCCGAAAAAACTATACTATTCCGTTATTTTCAGGCATTTTGATCTGTTTTGGCCAAAAAACGACTATTTTTTGCAGATTTTATCCACAACGGAAAAGTGTAGTTTTTGAAAAATGAGCAAAAAACGGAAATGGTGAGCATCGGGGTGAATATATAACTCAACTGTCATTTCGGTATTTTGACGGCGTTATTCCAAGCTCGCTTTTGAATATGCGGCTGAAGTATTGAGAGGAAGAAAATCCGCATTGCACAGCGCACTCCTCAAGCGATAAAAACGGATAGTATTTTATAAGATGCTTAGCATGCTTGAGTCGGGTGGAGATAATGTATTCGGAGGGGGATACGCCCACTACCGATTTGAAAAGCTTGCGAAAATACACCTCGCTTATACGGCATTTTTTTGCAAGCTCACGGACACAGAGATTACACTCGCCGTAGTGAGTGTCGATAAAATTCTTCGCTTGCTCAATGGCATCCCTTGCGTTCCTTTGAACGTATCTTTCACTTGTGCTATCGGTTATCAAAGAGTATATTCCGTACGCAAGTGAAAGAGAGTCTGCGAAATAAGTTCTTTCATTAAGCTTATATACGTTGACAACCTTTGTAAAAAGCTTTTCTGCCGCAGCGGCGTTTTTCGGTTTGTAAACTGCGCTTTTTTTGGCTGTCATGTCTTCAAATTCAAAATCGCAGTAAATAAAACGGTAGTTTTTATCTTTTATGTACGCGGTGTATTTTTCACCCTTTGCTAAATACATTATATCTCCCGCGCCAACTGTAAATCCGCCATCCTCAAATTTGTAATCGCAGCTACCTGAAATTATATATACGAATACGTCATTCGGTCTGCCGCTGATGTAAATTTGCTTGTGGCATTGCTTGTTTTCGGCGCGAATAACCCGAAGAACTTTTTTTATCCCGAAATTTGTAAGGGTTATATCGTGTTTCTCCATAGTGACGCCTCCGTTTTTTTCTAATTATACAATTTTATGCTTATAAATTCAAGCGTTTTATTATATTTTGTTTCGAAAAGTGCAAAATGCTCGTTTTTTGATATTTACATAAAAGCTCTGTAGTTATATAATAAAAATAAAAAGGCGGGAGAAATTTATGAATAAAAACGAAGAGTTAGTTGCAGGTATGAGAAAATTTATTGACATCGGTGACGGTGACGCCATATCAACTGATGCCGCCCTTACCGAATTTGTCTTGGATAACTGCGAAATTTTCTTTACGGAAACCTCAAGATTTTTCTGCCAGACGAGAATGGCAGGCGAGCGATATGCGACCTATAAGGAGGTTTTGATTCCGAGATTTGAAAAGGAATTCAAGGATTACAAGGATGAAACCTACGAGCAGATAATAAAGACCAATACGCTTGAAATGCGTTTCGATTTCGGACATACCTCGCCGAATTGGTCGGAGGTTTTATCGCTCGGCTTCGTTGGATTGAAGGAAAGAGCCGAGCGTTATGCAAGCGGCTGCCGTGATGCGAAAAAGCTCCGCTTTTATTATGCGCTCCTCAGAATTTATAACGCCGCAGAGCGTGTTATAGCAGAAGCAAAGAGTGTGGGGCATGAGGATATAGCAAACGGTCTTTCGAGCCTTTTACTCCGTGCTCCGCAAAATATGTACGAGGCGTTTCAGATGATTTTGCTATTTCATAATCTTCAGCATTTTGCCGAGAATACCTGGATAAGAACCTTTGGCAGAATTGACGGTCTTCTTTATCCATACTATATTAAGGAACAAAAGAGCGAAGCTTTAGCACTCGTCAGAGATTTCATAAAGGAAATAAACGGGCATAATATGTCGGAAAATCAGCCCTTTGCTCTTGGTGGTGGCGATGCTGAGGGGCGTGACCTTATAAATGAGCTTTCCTATCTGTTTCTTGAAGAATATAAAAAGCTTAATCCCCCATTTGTTAAAGTTCACGTTATATGCACGGATAAGACACCGAGAGAATTTCTCGAGCTTTGCCTTGATGCAATAAGATGCGGTGCTAACAGTATTTGCTTTATGGGCGATAAGGCTTTGAAGCGCTCACTTATCAGGCTTGGCGCTGACGAAAGTGATGTTATAGAGTATCATATTGACGGCTGCTACGAGGCGGGAGCATACGGCGAGCTTACATCGCCTGCAACGGGAAGAATTTGTATAGCCAAGGCGGTAGAGCTTGCGTTGAACGGCGGTGTTGACGTTATGACCGGCTACAAATTCGGACTTCCCGTACAAAAGACAAGCGAGAGCTTCGAGGAATTTTACGCTGAGTTCTTGCGACAGCTTGATAATATCGCCTCTGTTGCAAAAAAATATATCGGAGCTATGGAGCGCTCTTATCCTCGTATGCACGCAGGACTTTTCTTCAGCTCGGCGTTTTATGAGTATATGGAGAGCGGACGGGATGTTTTTGCTGATTTTGGCGCTAAATACAATAACACCTCGATATGCGCAATAGGACTTGCTACGGCGACAGACTCGCTTATGGCTATCAAAAAAATAGTCTATGACGATAAAATTATGTCGCTCGGCGAGCTTAATGAGCTGATGAAAAAGAATTGGGAGGGGAATGAGAGGTTAAGACTTCTTGCAAAAAACAAGTTCCCGAAATACGGTATGGCAAATCCCGAGGTTGATTTTTATGCTGCGGATATTGTAAGACATCTTGCGGATATGATAAACAAGCATCCGAATGAAAAGGGCGGTGTGTATAGGTTGGGGCTTCATTCTATTACTACACGTTGGCTTATGGGCTCAACTCTTGCGGCAACTCCTGACGGAAGATTTGCGAAAGAGAGCACATCGCTTAACAGCGGAGCATCGTTTGGCGCAGACCGCGAGGGAATAACCGCTCATATACTTTCTGTTACCGTGATTGATTCTTCGCTTTCTCCTAACTCGGTTACGCTTGACCTTGATATGCACGCTTCGGCAGTGCGTGGCAAGAGCGGACTTAACGCTATGTACGCTACCTTGAAAACCTATCTTGAACGCGGCGGATTTTCGGTTCATTACAACGTGCTTGATTCCGAGGTCTTGAGAAAAGCGCAGAGAAATCCCGAGGAATATCCAAATTTGCAGGTTCGTGTATGCGGTTGGAATGCTCTCTTTAATAAGCTTCCAAAATCGCAGCAGGACGAATATATAGAGCGTTTTGACGGAGAGTGAGATATGAGGGGAATTGTCAGCGGAATAAAAAGACTTGCCGTTCACGACGGCGATGGATTGAGAACTACCGTATTTTTAAAGGGGTGTCCGTTGCGGTGCATTTGGTGTCACAACCCTGAAGCGCTTTCATTTGATAGGCAGATTGCTTTTTTTGAGCATCAGTGTATTGGTTGCGGCTCGTGCAGCGAGGCTTGTAAATACGGAGCTGTCTTGGAAAACGGTACGGATAACGCCGGGTGTAAGCTTTGTTCAGAGTGCGCAGAGGCTTGCCCAACGGGCGCAAGGTGTGTTTACGGTATTGAATACGGTAGCGCGGAGCTTGTTAAAAAGCTGCTTGAGGATAGAGCCTTCTTTGAAAACGGCAACGGTGGCGTTACGCTTTCAGGCGGTGAATGTCTTATGCAGATTGATTTTGTGGAGGAAGTGTCAAAAATGCTTCACAAAGAGGGTGTAAGCGTAGATATAGATACCTGCGGATATGTAAAGCGTGAAAGCTTCGACAAAATCATACCGTACGTTGATACTTTTCTCTATGACGTCAAAGCGATAGATAGGGAAGTACATATCGCTTGTACGGGAAAAAGCAATGAGCTTATACTCGATAATCTCAAATATCTTTCACAAAAAGGCTGTAAAATCGAAATACGCTATCCGCCCGTTATGGGGTATAATGACGGTGAATGTGAAAAAATAGCTGCATTTCTTTCAAAAAATTCGGGAATTACAAGGGTAAAGGTGCTTCAGTACCACGCTTTTGCCGCCTCACGTTATTTGGCGCTTGGAATGAAAAATACTCTTCCCCAAACGGTTACAACCAAAAAGGACGTAGAAAACGCCGTTAAAATGCTTTGTTCATACGGTCTTATGGCAATTAGCGGATTGGAGGATTAAACGAAAAACGAGAAGCCATTAGCGTGATGCCCTTACAAGACAAATCACACTAATGGCTTTGTTCTTTTCATTATTTAAGTAAAATTCCGATACATCGGAATGTAATTACTGCTTCTTAACCCTTTTAACGAATTTGAAAATTTTCTCGTAATCTTCGAACGGGTCAAATTCGGAAGCGGTGTTAGCGGATGACTGCACGGGTGCAGGCTCTGGTTTTTCCTCTGCCTGAATATTTTCGTTGTCGATAAGCGAGAGCACTTCGTCAACCGAGGTTGCGGCCTGTACTGCGGTAGGCTCTGCCTTTTCCTCGTATCCCTCGGTAGCGTCCGCCGTTACGTCTTCGTTGTACGCAACCTCAGCCTCCTCTTTGATAACGGTTTTAGATGCGGCACTTTCCGCAGCCTTCACCTTATCAAAGCCGGTGGCGATTATGGTAACTCTAATTTCGTCCTCGAGGTTGGGGTCGAATCTTGCACCCCAAATAATATTTGCATCGGGATGAGCTTCCTCGTATACGAGATTGGAGGCGAGATTTATCTCGTCAAGCTCTACGTTTTCCGACAGGGTAATGCTTAAGAGCACGCCCGTTGCGCCGGATATATTCGTTTCAAGCAAGGGGGAGG
>JAZNFU010000174.1:0-2314 GCA_045576135.1 Eubacteriales bacterium | reverse complement strand
GTGTTTTTTTATTTATTATCGGACTTTTTCGGTCTTGCCAAATGTGACAGCCCCTTTGAGATTTATTCAGTTGTTGTTCTGCAAAAGCAAGGCATACAATTCCTCGCGGCAGCTTACTCCAAGCTTTGAATATAGCGAACGCGTGTAGGTTTTGACAGTATTCTCGGAGAGGTGCAAGGACTCTGCTATATCCTTGCGCTTTTTGTTTCCAAGTATCATTTCGAGAATTTCACGCTCTCTGATTCCAAGCGGCTCGCTCTGCTTCTTGCGAACAAACGCAAAATACAGCGGTATCAGCACAAGTGAAAGCAAAAATATTGCCGCATACGTATATTGCGCAGTCACACCTCCTTACCGTTTTTGGCAAATTGAACATACGACCTAGTTATTATATCACAAAACGGAAAATTTTTCAAGACCTTTTACCAAAAAGCATAAAAATGAATCATTTGATTTCAAATATACGTATACAAAAAACAAAGGAGCTGCTCAAGCGCAAATTTGAAAACAGCTCTTCATTTATCAGTTTCCGTAAAAGGTTTCCGCGCGGTTTTCGTCCTTATACAGAACGTCATCTAAAAGAATAATTTTAGGATATACCAATTCTCCGGGCTTATCGGCAAGCTCAACGACAAAGCTTGACACGAAATTGATTTTAAAAGCAGCGAAAAATTGCGGCATAGGAATATTGAGCATATGAGAAAGTGCCGCCGCTGATGCGCCCGCGTGGCTAAACATCGCAACGGTTTTATAGGGAATCTTATCGGATACGCGGTAAAACTCTCCCTCTCGTACAAATCCAAGCTCCGCAAGCCACTTGTCAATCCCGTCAATTACGGTTTGTGCTCTTTCTACTATAATACTTCTGCAATACGGCTCGTCCTCGCGCCAATTAACGTTGAGAAGCGTTAGATTTTGCGAAATTCGCCAATCGGATACCGCCCAAGGGTGCCCTTTAGCCACGATAGGAGTATCGTCTTTTGACTTCCAGCCCAGCTCGCGCATAAAATCAAAGGCTTCTACCGAAAGTCCGAGAAGCTTCGCGGTGTGCTCTGCCGTCTCTACCGCGCGCCCGCAGCTTGACGAATATATGACCTCAATACCGCTATCGCGTAAATTCTCCGCCGCTATTTCCGCCTGCCTGTGTCCAAGCTCCGTAAGGCAGTCAAGCTTATAATCGGGATGTCCGTGGCGAATAAAATAAATTTTCATTGTAAATATCCTTTCTAAATCAAAGATTTTCTATATCTGCCACCGAGCCGTCAAGGGCGCGTATGGTCGTCTTGTAGTACTTTTCCTGAAAATACACGACGCGCGCGATCTCCTCGGCAGTAAAGCTTACGCCATCGGGCGCCATAACAAGCTTGTCCTCAACGTCGTCAGCGCGATATACTATTCCGATAATTCGCCCCTCGTACTTTGAAACGGGCTCGTCCACGCCGAGCAGGAAAACGTCAAGCTCCTCGCCGTCACCGCCGAGGACACCGGGAATATATCCGTAATTGATAGGATAAACCAACGTCTTTTCGCCCTTGTGATGGACGTAGCCGGTGGGGCGGTCAATTTCTATTTTTACAGTTTTGCCGAGATAGCTCTCCACCTGCTCGTGGCGCTCTGATACTGTCATGCTTTCTCCTTTATAAGCTTGGACACATCAGTATGGATTTTTCCCAAACGTGTGTCCAAATTTTTTAAAGTTTTAATTTAGTACATTTTATGAACAGCTACGTCATCTTTAACAACCCAAATAGCTCCCGTTTGGGAATAATCACCGAGCTTTTGAGTAATGGTGCTGTAAGACACCTCATCGTATTGGCTGAGAATAGGCGGCACTTCACCAAACAGAGCGCGGTAAATCATGTGCGCTCCTACATATCCTGCGAGCGGTTGACTGTGCTTGTGATAATCGTCAATACAAAGATCCCAACGGTCAACACCGCTTGCTATCAGCGTGTCAAGCTCCCCCTTCCAGTTGAGAAAATGCAAGCTTCTATAAGTACTTGCCGCACTCGATCCGTTACTCTCATTGTGCGCAGGGAAAATAACCAGCGTGGTATTCGACGCCTCGCAAGCATCAACAAAGGACTTAAAGGCAGATACATCCCCCGAACCGTAAAATCCACACATAAATACCGCCGCAAAGTCACCGTTTCTCATTTGGTTCAGATAGTCGCTCCATTGATTTGAAACGGTAGCCATTCCACGCGATTCCCAAAGAATCTGATGTTCGGTCTTGCCGCCCGCCTTACACATGCGCTCCAGTATCGCGCCGACACGTGAAGAACCGATAAAGCTATTTCCAAGTATCAATATA
>JAZNFU010000173.1:0-3159 GCA_045576135.1 Eubacteriales bacterium | reverse complement strand
TTTTGTATCACGCTTTTTCGGACGTGCCGGGGCTTAATTCGTGCAGCACTTTTTCGAGCGAAGCTCCTCTGGTGGTAAATTGTGCCGGAAATATAGTTTTGGATGAGCCGTCGACTACCTATAATTCTGCGGGGCGCGAGGATTTTTATCTTATGTATCTAATAAGGGGACAGATAAGCGTATCGCTCGTCGGAACCGACAAAGTTGCGAGTGCGGGTAGCGTTTTGATTTTTCCGCCTCACTTCAGATATAGATACAGCTACGGCGGCGGTGAGGTTCTCGAATATATATTCGTTCATTTCACCGGCTCCTACGCCGATAGCTTGCTTAATGCTTTGGGGTTATCTGCGCTTCCGCTTTTGCATAACGTAGAGGGAGATCGCCCGACGGCTGCCGCGGTGCAACGGCTTGTTGAGTGCATCGTAAACGGATCGCCGCTTCAAAAATACGAGTTGTCTTGCGTTTTTGAGGGACTTTTGATTGCCATAGCGACTACGATGGTGCGAACGTGCGACAGAAGCTTTGAGAATTCGCTTCACGTAATGCACACCTCCTACCGTGACGATATTCGCATTCCGGAGCTTGCTAAAGCTGAAAATCTCAGTCATTCTCGCTACGTTGAGCTGTTTAGACGAAAGATGGGCGTCTCACCGATGGCGTATCTTATTCGCCTGCGTATGCAGGCGGCGTGCCGATTGCTTGAAAGCACGGATATGACGGTAAGTCAGATTGCGGCAATGGTGGGCTATGACGACCCGCACTTTTTCAGTAAGCTGTTTAAGCGTCACGTCGGAATGGCACCCACAAAGCACCGCGAAAAATCATATAATGAATAAAGTGTTACGAAAGGATGTTGCTATGATATCAGGGATTGATGAGAGAAATTTCAAGGTGCTCGGCATAGGAGAGGTAATGCTTCGTCTTTCTCCCGTTGGAAAGGAGCGTATTTCCTATTGCGAAACCTTTGAGAAAAAGGCGGGTGGCTCCGAGCTTAACGTTGTTTCGGGCGTTGCAATGCTTGGTCTTCGCACGGGTATGATAACCAAGCTTCCCAAAAACGAGATAGGAAAGTTCGTGAAGCTGAAAATACGTTACGGTGGGACGTCCGACGATTTCGTCATTTACGACAGGTCCCCCGAAAAAAGACTCGGAGTGTACTATTATGAGGGCGGAGCTTATCCAAGGCTCCCTGTCGTCTGCTACGACAGAGCGAATTCCTCGTTCACAACCTTTAGAAAAGAGGAGCTTCCCGAGAGTATATACACGGCGGCGAACGTCTTCCATACGAGCGGAATAAGCCTTGCCCTTGATAAAACGCTTCGAGAGAACATAATAGAAATGATGTATAAGTTCCACGAATGCGGCGCTCTTATATCCTTTGACGTAAACTATCGCGCAACACTGTGGACCGAGGAGGAGGCTAAGGCTACCATTGAGAGCGTTTTGCCTATTATAAACATTCTTTTTATTTCCGAGGAAACGCTTCGCCGTATGTTCGGTATGCAGGGAACTCTTGAGCAAATACATAAGGAATTTGCGAGAAAGTACCCGAATATAGAAATAATAGCGAGCACTAAGCGTAACGTAAAATCTCCGCAAAAGCACGATTTCACCTCGCTCGTTTACGATTGCCGCGAGGACGTTCATTATCAGGACGCACCTTATATTGATATTGACGTCGTCGATAGAATAGGCTCGGGTGACGCATACGTTGCGGGCGCGCTTTACGGTCTTCTAAAGCATAGAAGTCTTACCGCTATGGCTAAATACGGCGACGCTATGGCCGCCCTTAAAAATACGGTAATGGGCGATATGACAGAATGTGACCTTAACGACATCGAGCGTATAATTTCCGCACACGACACAACCGGGCCAAAGAGCGAAATGCAAAGATGAGCGTCGCTTTGTCTACGCAAAACGAAAATATAGCGTTGATAAAATCAAAGAGGTCAGCTCAAGATTGAAATTCGAGCTGACCTCTTTGTATATACGTGTTTATTATTTGTTAATGAACCAAAGGAATATGTAAGCGAGAATTATCACGGGGGAGCACATTAGAAGAATGAGAATTCCGGTCGTAACGTGGTCCCAAACTACTTTCCATTTTACAGTCTTAAGCCAAGGAATGAAATTCTTGCAAAACTCAACCGTTTTCTTGTAAGCAATTTTGCTGTACTCCACGGTTTTTCCCCAAAGCTTCTTAAAGAAAGCTCCGGTCTTCGTCATAAATTCTTTTATCTTATCCATATCTGCCTCCAAATACGTATCACGACGCTAAAATGACATTTTAATATATTTTAGCACATATTTTTAGTTAAGTCAATATTAAATAATAAAAATGTCTGTTAAAATCCAACGAAATAGTCGAACGCTCGTATTATTTTACAAGGATATTGAAAAAAAGCGATTCGTGTGATATATTTATATTGAGGTGATTTGGATTTGAACGTTGAAATTGAAAGAAAATATATAATAAAGCTGCCGGATCTTGATGCCCTTCGGAAAATGCCGGGTTATAAATTTTATGATATAACCCAGATCTATATGCCGACTGTAGACGGCGTCAGTCACAGAATAAGAAAAATCGTCTTTGGCGGAGAGGTGAAATATACCGAAACCAAAAAGCTGCGTATAGACGCGATGTCGGTTTATGAGGACGAGCGAGATATTACCGAAGAAGAATTCCTGCACCTTTCGGACTCTCGTGATAGGTGTCTTAACGTTATAAATAAGCGTCGTCACGTTTTTGATTATCTTGGACAAAAATTCGAAATAGACGTATATCCGGAGTGGGTGCGAAGCTGTATTTTGGAAACCGAGCTTGAGTGCCGCGAGGCTTTCGCAAAAATGCCGAATTTTATATGCGTTATAAAAGAGGTAACCGGTGAGCGCGAGTATTCCAATCATTCGATGGCAAAGGCGTTTCCTCGCGAAGCTCTTTAGAAAATGAGAACAGAACCTCGGGGCGAACGAATTTGGAGCAGAAATCCTTGGCTGATAATTAAGAAAAGCGTATCTGAAAGCTTGCTTGCAAGGACGTTGACGCAAATTGCTCTGCGAGCGTTGCGAAAAACGCAACCATCACGAAGTGGCAACCGCATTTGCGGTTGTTGCCCGCAAAAGAGTATAAGAGCGAGAAGCGTACAAAGGTACGCTGAG